>QNAP01000008.1 GCA_003641795.1 Thermotogae bacterium
ACCACACGTGTGGTACATATGCTGCCGGGCCCAACCCCCACTTTTACAGCATCGGCACCGGCCTCCTCTAAGGCCCTCACTCCTTCGGCAGTGGCGACGTTTCCAGCAACTACGACCAGATCAGGCCAGGCTTCCTTGAGTGCCTTGACCGTTTCGATAACGGCGGCGGAATGACCGTGAGCTGTATCGACAACGACAGCATCCACTCCGGCTTCTACCAATCTCTCCGCTCTTTCCATCCCACCTTTTCCCACGCCTATGGCCGCAGCGACGCGGAGTCTGCCCAGCTCGTCTCTGCACGCGTTAGGATGTTCGATCACCGACACGACGTCTTTCACCGTTATGAGGCCCACGAGTTTCCTGTTTTCGTCGACAATGGGGAGTTTTTCTATCTTGTTCTCCTTGAGGACTTCTTTTGCCTGTTCCAAGGTTATGTGAGGCCCCGCCACGATGAGCCGAGAAAAGGGGGTCATGAGCTCCTTCACCTTTTTTGTAAGATCTTCTTCGAATCGGATATCGCGGTTTGTGATAAGACCGATCAGTTTCCCCTTCTCATCGACAACAGGGAGTCCTCCTATCTTGAATTCCCTCATCATCCGTTCGGCATCGGCGATGGTGGCCTGTGGAGATATGGTGACGGGATCGATTATCACGCCGTTTTCAGCGCGTTTCACCCTTTTGACGTGATGTGCTTGTTCTTGAGGCGTCATGTTTCTGTGTATGACACCTATTCCCCCCTCTCTAGCAAGAGATTTCGCCATTTCCGTTTCAGTCACGGTGTCCATGGCCGCACTGACCAGAGGAATCTTCAAGGTGATATTTCCTGCAAAGACTGTAGATGTGTCCACATCTTTTGGAAGGATGTGGGAGTACTTGGGCACCAAAAGAACGTCGTCAAATGTCAACCCTTCTTTGAGGTGGAAATCACGTTCGTTCATCCGGTCACCTCCAAGGAGGCAGCAATTCGTGTGTATAATAGCACAAATAGTACGAAAGTCGGCTTTTCAGTCACGGAGGTGTGAAGATGGAAGATCTGTCTGGAATCGTCGACGAGTTGAGAGAGACCCTTAATTCGTGCAATTCCCTCCAAGAACTCAACGAGATCAGAGCGAGGTTTCTCGGAAAAAAAGGCAAGATAACCTCCTTGATGAAGCGTATATCTTCCCTTCCTCCCCAAGAGCGACCCGCATTTGGGAAAAGGGTTAACGAGCTCAAAGCCACGGCTGAGTCTTTAATACAGCAAGCCCAGCAACGTGTGAATAAATTGGAAGCAGAAAGAAAACTGTTAGAAAGAGCTGTAGATCCAACGTTTCCAGGACCAAAGAGGCCAGTGGGGAGTGAACATCCTTCTTTGAAGGTTATAAGAGAAATCCTCGAAGCGCTGGTTTCGATGGGTTTTGAGGTAGTGGAGGGCCCAGAAGTAGAGACGGTTTACTACAACTTCGAAGCTTTGAACACCCCCGCATGGCACCCGTCTAGAGACATGCAAGACACTTTCTACGTTCGTGGTGAAGAGCTCCTGCTCAGAAGTCACACCTCTCCAGTACAAGTACGGGTGATGGAAAAGCGAACCCCCCCAATCATGGTAGTATCACCGGGCAGAGTGTATAGGAGGGATTACGATGCCACTCATCTTCCCATGTTCCACCAGATAGAGGGGCTGTACGTGGACCGGCACGTGAGTGTAGCGCACCTCAAATGGACGTTGATGGAGCTCGCCTCACGAGTCTTCGGAGAGAAGAAACGCATAAGGATGAGACCTAGTTTCTTTCCCTTTACAGAGCCGAGCTTTGAGGTGGACGTGTGGTTTGAAGGCAAGGGCTGGTTCGAAATCCTCGGTTCCGGGATGGTTCATCCCAACGTTTTGAAGAACGTGGGATGCGATCCAGAGGAGTGGTCTGGCTTTGCCTTCGGTTTAGGACCCGACCGCGTTGCCATGATAAGGTACGGAATCGGGGACATAAGGAGTTTAGTGCGAAACGAGAGTTCCATCTATCAAGTGACGAAACACCTGTAGGGGGCGAAAGAGATGAAAGTATCGTTGGAGTGGTTGGATGACTATGTCGATATATCTGGACTGAGCGTCAACGAATTAGTCGAGAGCCTAAGCTTGAGCGGTACTTCGGTTGAGGAAGTTATCAGGCCGTGGGAAGGGCTGGACGCGGTCTTTGGAAAAATTCTGGAGATCACACCACATCCTGATGCAGACCGGCTTCTCGTCTGCCGTGTAGGAACAGGCGAAAATGAGTATCGCCTTGTTACTGGTGATCTCAGCTTGAAAGTTGGAGATGTAGTAGCTGTTGCAAGGCCAGGTTCGAAACTGTTTGGTGGTTCGACAGTTGAGGCGAGAACCATCAGAGGTGTCGAATCACAGGGTACCATGCTTTCCTTAGAAGAGCTGGGGTTAGAAATCAAGTCAAAGGGTGTGTGGAAAGCAGGCCCAAGTTTCAAAGTGGGGGTCGGTGTGAAGGAAGAGCTTGGGCTTGACGACGTGGTTCTCGATCTGGAGATCACCCCGAACAGGCCGGATGAACTCTCGCATATTGGTGTGGCTCGCGAGATCTCCGTTCTTTTTAAGCGTCCATTGAATGTGCCAAAGGCGCATGTGGAAGTAGATGGTGGAGAGTTCAGACGCTGCAGTCGTATAGTCATCGAAGACAGCGACGGATGTTACAGGTACGCCGGAACCATCGTCCATGGGATCGAAGTCTACCCATCACCTCTCTGGTTAAGAAAGCGATTGGTAGCGGTGGGAGTTAGACCGATCAACAGCGTTGTGGACATCACCAATTATGTGATGCTGGAATACGGGCACCCAATACACGCCTTTGATTTCGACAGGATACCTCGCAAGACCATCGTGGTGAAACGGGCAAAGGGAGGCGAAAGAGTAGAGCTGTTGGACGAACGCCAGTATACGCTCGAAGGTGGAGAAGTCCTGATCACCGATGGAGAAGAGATACTCGCACTGGGTGGTATTATGGGAGCGATGGGATCGGGTGTGGAAGAACGGACGAAAAACGTACTGGTGGAAGTTGCTTACTTTAATCCGGTGAGAATTCGCCGAGCTTCCAAAAGTTTGAAGCTGGTCACTGACGCCTCCTACAGGTTCGAGAGAGGGGTAGACCCTAACGACACACTCGACGTTATGGATCGCGTGGTTTCTTTGTTAAAGGAGATTTCCGGTGGTAGTTCTACTACTACTGAAGACGTCTATGTCAAACAGGTGGAAAGCAAGAAAGTGGTCCTCAGGCTCGATCGGGCTCGTGAGAGGTTGGGCATGGAGATAACAGAGGAAGAAGCGCGCGAGATACTAACGGCCCTCGGCTTCGATGTGGCGAAGAAAGAAGAAGGGAAACTCATCGTGGTTGTACCCACCTTCAGACCAGATGTAACTCAAGAATGCGACCTCATAGAAGAGATAGGAAGAATACACGGCTACGAGGATTTGCAACCAACACCGCCGAAGATTCAGTCGGGTCTTGGAGGTTTCGGTCCTTTTTGGAAGTTTAAAGAGGCCGTTTCGCACATACTCAGGTCTTTCGGCTTCAACGAGGGTGTTACCTTTTCCATGGTCGACTTTGGAGATGTGGAGATCCAAAATCCCCTAACCAGCGAGATGACCCACTTGAGAAGTACCTTGGTTTTTGGCCTCCTCCAGTCCCTTGCTTACAACTGGCGTCAAGGTGAACGGAACATCCGACTCTTCGAGCAAGGCAGAGTGTTTTTCAAAGACGAGAGTACAGAAACGGGTGTGAAGGAGCGGACTCACGTTTGTTTTATGGCAACAGGAAGGGTGGCTCCTGAGGATTATGGTGACAAGCGAGAATTCGATTTGCTTTACCTGAAGGGGGTCTTAGAAGAGATCCTTCATTGGGCTGGAATAACTCATGAAGTGACCTTCGAAGTCGGAGATTCTAAGTGGCAGGACGAAACGAAGTCGTTGATAGCAGTTCATAACGGGCGCAAACTTGCGGAACTTGGAAGAGTTGATCCAACACTGGTAGACCGTTTGGATGTGAAGGATGCCGTCTATGCATGCGAGCTCGACTTGGAACTTCTTTGGGAATTGAAACGGGGGCCAAAACCTCATCGAGAACTTCCGAGTTTCCCCTCGATCCGCAGAGATCTTTCAGTGCTCGTAAAGAAATCACAGAGAATAGGTGATCTCATAAAAACTATTCGTGAAATCGGTGGAGAGATGTTGGAACGTGTCCAGGTAGAGGACCTCTATGAGGGCAAAGGAATACCGAGAGATGCCAGAAGTGTTCTGCTCTCGCTGACCTTTCGACATCTTGAAAGGACACTGACAGACGAAGAAGTCAACGAACTCATGCAAGAAATAGTGAAGGTGCTTCAGAGTGAACACAGCGTCCAGATACGCGGGCTCTCGTAATCAAACATGTGGAGGTGCTGCCGAAATATGCGGTTTTCAAAACTCTACGCTCCTACGTTGAAGGAAAAACCGGCTGATGCGGAACTGGTTAGCCAAGAGTTGCTCCAGCGTGGCGGCTTTGTGAGAAAGGTTGCTGCGGGTGTCTACGCTTACCTTCCTCTCGGTTGGAGGGTGATCAAAAAAATCGAGGAGATCGTGCGGGAAGAGATGGGTGCCATAGGTGCTCAGGAACTCTTGATGCCCATCATCCAGCCTGCCGAGATATGGAAGATAACAGGGCGTTGGGATGATTACGGACCCGAGATGATGAAACTTCAAGATCGGCATGAACGTTCTTTTACCTTGGGACCTACGCACGAGGAGATGATCACCACCATCATCCAGAACGAGCTGAACTCCTACAAACAGCTCCCGGTGACCCTCTATCAGATTGCGAACAAGTACAGGGACGAGATCAGACCTAGATTCGGCATCCTGAGAGCGCGGGAGTTCATCATGAAGGATGCCTACAGTTTTCACAGAGATTGGGAGAGTCTCGATGCAACTTATCGAGACTTTTACCGGGCGTATTCGAAGATCATCGAGAGGATCGGTCTCAAATACGTGGTAGTGGAGGCAGCTACTGGAGCTATTGGTGGTAGCGAGTCTCACGAGTTCAACGTGTTGGCTTCGACTGGAGAGAACACCCTCTTGCTTTGCAAGAAGTGTGGTTATGCGGCATCTCAGGATAGGGCCGAGTACACACCCGACTACGAAGAGTTTCAGGAACCTGAGAAACCATTAGAAAGGGTTGAAACACCCAACGTGAGAACCATAGAGGAGGTATCCGCCTTCCTGAGTGTCCCGAAGGATAAAATCGTCAAGTCGTTGATCTTTGTCGGAAAAAGCGGTGCCGTGATGACGTTGATGCGTGGAGATCTTGAGTTGAATCCAGAAAAGTTGAAAGCATATCTCAAAGACCAAACGCTGGAACTTGCCGATCCAGAGACGGTCAGGAAACTTTTCGGTGTTCCTGTGGGGTTCGTGGGACCCGTGGGCGCGGGAAACACCGTGAAGATTATCGGTGATCTCAGCGTTCAGAGGATGAAGAATTACGTTGTTGGTGGCATGGAGATAGACACTCATTACGTCAATGCGAACCACGGTCGCGACTTCGAGATCTCCGAATGGGCAGATCTCAAACTCGTGGAGGCGGGGGATCGTTGTCCCAAATGTGGAGAGCCCATGCAGTCTACAAAGGGAATAGAACTGGGGCACATTTTCAAACTCGGCACGAAGTACTCCGATTCCATGGGGGCCTATTTTACCGAGCAAGACGGAAGTAAAAAACCGTTCATTATGGGATGTTACGGTTGGGGTATATCTCGAACCATGGGAGCCGCGGTGGAACAACTTCACGATGAAAGGGGAATCATTTGGCCCATCTCCATTGCGCCTTATCAAGTGATCGTTACCATCGTGAACATAGGTGACAAAAATCAAGTCAAAACGGGTGAGAGAATATATGCGCACCTTGCAGGTGCGGGTTTGGAGGTTCTCTTGGATGACAGGAGCGTCAGCGCTGGGTTCAAGTTCAACGATGCTGATCTCATAGGTATTCCCATAAGGGTGACCATTGGGAAGAAGATTTCTCAAGGATTTGTTGAGGTGAAGAAGCGCTACGAAGATTGGGCAGAAACTGTTTCTGTAGAATCGGCCGTGGAAGCAGTCTTCAATGCTATCAAAAGCTACGATCCTCTTGACAGGGTGGGCGATGCATTTTGAGCTTCATAGACTTCTTCAGAAAGGGTTTGAAAAAAACGAGGGACGGATTCTTCAAAAGGATCGCTTCAATCCTCAAAGGATCGAAGCTGAACGAAGTCATCCTCGAGGAAGTAGAGGAGCTCTTGATCCTTGCAGATGTGGGGGTGGAAACTTCTCATGAGATCGTGGAGTTACTTCAAAAGTGCTACCGCGAAGATCCGAGAGATCCTTTAGAGCTCGCCAAGGACATACTGAAAGACATCCTGAAGGACGATGCCTCCATAGCGGTACCTGAAAGACCACCATTGGTCATTTCAGTAGTGGGAGTTAACGGTACCGGGAAAACCACTACCATCGCCAAGCTGGCTCATCTGCTTAAAAGGCAGGGAAAAGAAGTTGTTCTTGCCGCTGCGGATACCTTCAGAGCCGCCGCTATCGAGCAGCTCAAAAGTTGGGGTGAGCGGATTGGTGCAACAGTCATTTCTCAGCGTATAGGGTCGGACGCGGGGGCGGTGGCGTATGATGCTGTAAATCATGCCCTATCCAAAGGCAAGGATGTGGTTATAGTCGACACCGCTGGTAGACTTCACACGAAGTACAACCTCATGGAGGAGCTCAAAAAGGTACACAGGGTCATTGCGAAGAGCCTTCCTGGTGCTCCACACGAAGTACTCTTGGTGATCGATGCCACCACCGGTCAGAACGGCCTCATCCAGGCGATGAAGTTCAAGGAAGCGGTAAACGTTACAGGAGTCGTGATCACAAAACTCGATGGGACAGCCAAAGGTGGCATCGTGATACCTATTCGTCAGAAACTGGATATCCCCATAAAATTCATGGCCTTTGGCGAAGGGTTAGAAGATCTCAAACCTTTCTCAGCTACGGACTTTGTCGAGGCTCTTTTCGACTGAGGTGTTTGATTTGAAGAGCATTTGGTACAAGCGATTCGATTGTCCTGTCTGCCAAGCTCAGTTCCGGGCACCAAGGGTTTTTTCAGAAGCCATAAGGGTTTCCCGTAGAGATCGCGACCTCATGCCCCACTACGAAGGTGTGAATCTTCTCTTCTACGACTTGGTGACGTGCGATCGTTGTCTTTTCACTGCCTTTGAAAAAGAATACATCAAGCCCAATATCGTAGCCAAGTCGGGACGTTTTGAAAAACTCAAAAGCTTAACAAAACGGGCGAAGAAGATCTACAGCGGAATAAACTTGGGGGAGGGAAGAAACGTAGACGACGCCATCGCTATCCACATATTAGGGGCGTCGACATATCACATTTTGGATCAAGATCGCGAGCTTGCGGAAGTGTATCTCAGACTTGGATGGCTTTATCGGTTGAAAGGAGAGAGGCAGAGGGAACTCCACGCTCTTGGGAGGGCGCTGATCCATTTTGAACGGGTTTATCAGACGACCGGAGACTTAGATGCCGTACAGAGAGCGCTCTTTTACATTGCAGAGATAAATCGTAGGCTTGGCAGGAGAGATGAAGCGGTGAGATATTACTCCGAGCTTTTCCGACGTTTCAAAGATAGCGAAAGCGTATACTTAAAAATGGCGAGGCAGAACCGGGAGGAGATACGTTGAAACGAGTGTTCTTTCTATTGGCGGTTCTGAGCACCGTTGTCTTTGTTTCCTGTCAACCGCGAAATCCTCCTGATCTCACCCCGATAGATCAGGAGATGCAGTCTCTCAGAAATTCCATTGCCCAGTTGCAAAGCCAGGTAGAAGTGCTGACACAAAAAGTGGAAGAGTTGGAAAGCAATGCCAGCTCTACCACTAAAAAACTGGAACGAACCGCAGAAAAGGTGGATATTTTGGATAAAGCCCAAGAAAGCGACCGCGCGTCGATCACCGCACTTTCGAACCGGGCTGATCAACTGGAAAACGACTTCAAGTTGCTCAACGCACAATTCTCCAAGTTTCAGCTTGACACCGCCACTCTTGAGGAAACGTTGAAATACGATATCACATTGCTTCAGCAAAAGACGCAGGGCACCGATGAGACCATCTCGCGCCTGCAGAGAAGCCTGTCCTTGTTGGAAACACGATATATTGAACTGAGCTCAGAAGTATCCAAGTTAAAGGTGGAAAACCCTCTCCTATCCTCAGTGAAGGTGATCTTTGGTAAACTCAACGATTTCGAATCCAAACTCAACAGGCTCAGCTACGAACAGTCTGCTTTCAAGGAAGATCTCGAAAGGCGTGTGGCTGTTATCGATGCGGAATACGCAGAGCTGTCTCAAAGGCTTCAAAATCTCGAAGAAGAAACGAAGAAAAGTTTCGAAATCCTCAGCAAGATTCCCACATCCACAGATTCGGAGGTAGACATCGAAGGCATAGTCGGCTACATTGCGGGACTCCAGAAGAGAATAGACGAACTTCAAAAGAAGTATGATGCACAGTTGTCAGATATCAACTCCTTTAAGGAAGGCGTCTACAGCTACATTTCAAAACAAGTTCTGTCACTCAGAGGAAGTATCGAGGATCTGAACCTCTGGATCGAAGCCTCATCGAAAACAGTGGTGGAAGTTAGAAATGAGCTTTCTTCCGTAAAGATGGAGCTTGAACAGCTCCGTCTCAGCACGAGAAATATGCAACCGAGCGATCAGATGGTGGAAACCAGGCCAGCAACGGTCATTGTGACCACAAAACTGAAAGATGCGGAAGAGCTGAGAAAAGAGATCGAGAAGATCAAAGCCGAGGTTGAAAATCGCTGGCTCGACGTGATGAAGAACATCAAAGAACTCGAAGTGGTAATGCGACCCGATCAAAGTTTGGAAGAATTGCTCTCCCTCGATGGAGGAACGATCAAGTACGAGATTAAAAAGGGGGACACGTTGGCAGAAATCAGTTATGCCTTCGGTCTGGGTGATTCGGGTGTGGATGAGCTGATCAGAATCAACAACATTTCCGATCCAAGAAAACTTCAGGTAGGACAGATTATAAAAGTACCTGTGAAAGACTCTGCCTCGCTCTTCACCTGGCCTCTTGCCACGACGAAACGGGTGAGTTTTGAAAGTATCGTCGGCTACTTCGGCCAGAGTGTCGGAGGTACTGTAAAGCCCGGTCTGGAGATTAGGACAGCCGTGGCAGATACTGTGCTGAGCATCCTTCCGGGTAGGGTGATCTTTGTGGCGCAGAGCGGGGGATTCTACACTGTGAGAATCTACCATGGTGGGGGATTGGTTTCGGGTTATTCAAATCTTGGAAATGTGAAGGTAAGAGAAGGAGATATGGTGAAATCAGGTCAGCCTCTGGGTACCGTGGGCAAGACTTCCAAGGGTTACCTTTTGAGATTTGAGATCTGGAAGCACGGTGAACCGAAGGATCCCATGAGGATTCTATACAAACTCGCTGGAAACTTCGAAATCACTTTCTATACAGAATGGGAAGACGGGAAGACCATTTACGATCCGGATTTCCGGGTGACCAAGTCTGGTGAGCCTCCGAAGCCTTGGTACACCGTTGCAGCGGATCCCACGATCTTTCCCATAGGCACGGTACTCTACATACCAGACTTAGCTCCCTACGCGGGTGGTAAACCTTTCTTTGTAGTGGAGGATACTGGTGGAGCCGTTAAAGGTGCGAAACTCGATGTTTATGTGGATGACATCAATTTCGCTGCCAACAACAAAGTCGTCTGTGAGGTCTATTACTGGGGTTCGTGAAGGTGGGATAGTATGAAGGTACTCACCAGTGCGCAGATGCGAGGAGCCGACCGAAGGACTATCGAAGATCTCGGCATACCCAGCCAGCTCTTGATGGAACGCGCAGGTGTTTCGGTAGTTCAGGCGTTGAGCGAAGAGGTAGAAAACTGGAGAAACCTTAGGGTACTCACCCTCTGTGGTGGAGGAAACAACGGTGGTGACGGCCTTGTAGTGGCTCGGGAGGCTCTGAACAGAGGGGCTCAAGTGAAAGTGGTGATGTTTAGAGAGCCTAAAAGTGCGGAGAGTTCCAACAACTTGCGCTGGTATAAGGAACTCGGTGGCGAGGTGATCTTCTTTCGGGGAGCTTCGGAGATTCGTGAATTGCTGTTGTGGGCCGATGTTATCGTCGATGCTGTGTTTGGTATCGGGTTTACAGGCGAACCTCCCGCTGAGATCGTAGAGATTTTTGAGTTGGTAAACACCTCTTCCGGCTTCAAAGTCGGGGTGGACATACCTTCTGGCGTGGACGCCGACACCGGAATGGTGGCAGGTGCGATCATGTGCGATCTCACGGTCACCTTTGCCGCGCCGAAGTTAGGGCATATCTTGCCGCCGGGTAGATTTTTCTGCGGACGGTTGAAGGTGGCCGATATCGGGATACCCAAGCGGTTCATAGAATCGAGGCGAGAAGTGATCACCAAACACCACGTTATGAGATTCTTACCTGTGCGTTTTGACGATTCTCACAAAGGCACTTACGGTTCCACTCTCATCATCGCTGGTTCGCGCAATTACAGCGGCGCTCCTTTGCTAACGGCCCTAGGAGCTGCGGCGACGGGTGTGGGGCTGGTGTACGTGGCAGTTCCGGAAGGCTTGAGCACGGTGATCACCACACACGCACCCGAACTCATAGCGATACCCGTGCCAGGAGACCACCACAGTCTGAAGACCTTGGAAGCCGTCTCACCAATCCTTGACAGGGTTTCTTCCATCGCGGTTGGTCCAGGTCTTGGGAGAAGCAGCGAAACCTTGCCGTTGGTGTTGAGACTCTTGGAGATGGATAAGAAATTGATAATCGATGCCGACGCGCTCAATCTCTTATCCAATTCTGATAGCGATACTTGGCGCGCCAAGTACGATGTGCTGATCACACCACATCCTGGAGAGTTTGCCAGATTGACGAAAAAATCCACCAAGGAAACGAAGAACAACTACGCACTGGCAGAAAAATACGCTGAACTTCACGGTGTCAATGTCGCGTTGAAGGGTCCCACTACGGTGGTAACCAATGGAGAACGCACCTACTTCAACGTTCTTGGGAACTCTTCGTTGGCGAAAGGTGGGAGTGGTGATGTCCTTACAGGGCTTATAGCAGGATTCGCTGCCCAAGGGATCGGCACCTTCGAGGCGGCAACCCTCTCCGTCTTCCTTCACGGCCGTGCAGCCGAAGTTTCGGAGAAAGATCCTCGAACCTTTACTCCCAGAGACATCGTGGGAAACCTCTCCAAGGTGTATGCGGAAATGCAGGAGTGACGATCCCCTTGGTGTGAGAAGGGGTTACTCCCTACCTTCGAGAAACCTTCTACTCCTCAATGCCAGCGCCAACGTTTTGGCGTCTGTAATTCTACCTTCTTCGCACCACTTGAGAAACTCTCTCCAGTCCGTTTCCACCACATCTACCAGCTCGTCTTCATCGGTGGAAAGTTCTGCTACCTTTTCCAATTTCAACGCCAAGAAGAGGTGAATCTTTTCATCGGAAAATCCGGGAGTGGTGAAGATGTAACCCAAGTATTCAAACCTGGCCGCGCTCATGCCCGTCTCTTCCAGTAATTCTCTTTTAGCACACTCTAATGGATCTTCGCCGGCTATGTCCAGCTTGCCTGCAGGGACCTCCAAAAGTGTTTGTCCTACAGGAAATCGGAACTGAGTGACTAAGTAGACCTTACCTGTAGCCTCGTCGTAGGGAAGTATTGCCGCCGCCCCTGGGTGGCGCACCACCTCTCTGGTGGTTTTGATCCCGTTGGACAGCTCTACGGTATAGCGAGAGACCTTTATGATCTTCCCCGAAAATATCTTTTCTTCCCCTAACGATCTTTCTGGTTCCATTGCGTTGACCTCCTTTGCGGTCAAGCCAACTCTGTACTTTTGCCTCTTCAGAGGGCTCTCATTCAGTATACCACTTGTGGTATCCTTAGAAATAGGAAGGGAGGCATCATGCATGCTCGACAGAAAGCTCATTGAAGAGCTCATTTCGGTGGTGTTGGAAGAAGGTGCGGATTTTGCTGAGATCTTTGTGGAGAACAAGATCAGCAACACCATCATCATGACCGATGGGAAGGTGGACAAATCCTCTACGGGTCAGGAGCGGGGTGTAGGTATTCGAGGGTTCTTCAAGGACGAACAGGTTTACGCCTACACCAACGATCTCAGTCGAGAAAAACTCTTGAAGGTAGCCAAACGCGTGGGAACAGCTATCAAGTCGTTTGGAGAAGGGACAAGATTTTCGGGGATCAAGAAGCTCGACTTCACCGACAAGCACGTTGTGATAGTGAGCCCTCTCGACGTTTCAAAATCCGAGAAAGTGGCTGTGATGCGTCTTGCCCATGAAGGGGCCAGTTCGTATCCCGATATCGTCCAGGTGATGATCAGATTTTGGGATTACGTTCAAGATGTTGTCGTTGCTAACAGTGAAGGTGTTTATGCAGAAGACAGACGTACGCGCACACGGCTTATGATTTCCGCCGTGGCCTCCAAAGATGGTGTTAACGAAACGGGTTTCTACGGTCCTGGTGCCGCCATGGGATTCGAGTTCTTCAACACCTTCGATGTCCGAGAGGCCGGAAGAAAAGCTGGACGGATGGCCCAGCGTATGGTGACAGCAGACTTCGCACCAGCCGGCTCCATGCCGGTGATCATATCCAACGCCTTTGGTGGCGTGATCTTTCACGAAGCGTGTGGACACGCTCTCGAAGCTACCTCTGTGGCCAAAGGTGCATCAGTCTTTGCCAACAAGCTTGGTGAAAAGATAGCGGCAGATTGCGTTAGTGCTGTGGACGATGCCACCATACCTAACGCTTGGGGTTCGGCCAACATCGATGATGAAGGTGTTTCCACCCAGCGTACCGTGCTCATCGAAAACGGGATTTTGAAAGGTTATTTGGTGGACAAATTCCACAGTCGCCAGATGAACATGCCTTCCACAGGGAGTGGACGGCGCCAAAGCTACAAGTTCGCTCCCACTTCCAGGATGAGCAACACCTTTATCCTTCCGGGCGATCATCACCCTGAAGAAATCATCGCTGCTACAGATTATGGTCTCTATGCCAAAACCATGGGAGGAGGCTCAGTAAATCCTTCCACAGGGGAGTTCAACTTCGCCGTTTTGGAAGGATATTTAGTGGAAAAGGGGAGAATCGTCAAGCCTGTACGCGGTGCCACGCTCATAGGGAAGGGCTGGGAAGTACTTCAAAAGATCGATATGGTAGGCAACGACTTAGCGAGAGGTCAGGGCATGTGTGGATCTTTCTCTGGTTCCATTCCCGCTGACGTGGGCCAGCCCACTATCCGCGTTAGTGAAATGATCGTAGGGGGGAGAAACAGATGAAATTTATGGCTCTGAAGGACTTCGCTGACTTTGTTTTTTCTTTGGGAAAGAAGAGGGGATTCGAAGAATGCCAGATCCATTTCGCCAGAGAGCATGAATTCGAAATCCACGTTTCCAAAGGAAAGGTCGAGACGTTCAAAGACGCCGATTACTTCTCGGTCAGTTTTAAGGGTCTAAGGGAAGGCAAGTGTGGTAGAGCGCGCGTAGAAGCGTTGGATAAAGAAGTGGCAAAGCTTCTTGTAGAGGAAGCCCTGTCAAATCTTCAGGTCATCGATTCTTCCGATATGGAACTGCTTCACGATGGAAGTGGTGACTATGTGGATGTGGATTATTACAAAGGCAATTATGAACGTCTGGGCAGTTCCCAAAAAGTGGAAATGGCTAAGGAGCTCGAAAGAACTGCTCTGGCGACCGACAAACGTATCGTTATGGCCCCCCGAAATGTCTTTGGCCATGTGACTTCCGAAGAAGTGATCATGAACACTCTTGGGCTGGAAAAAGCGTTCACCAACGATGGTGGTTACGCCTATACCATGGTGCTGGCAAGTGATGGCAAAACTCCAAAGAGCGGCTTCAAATTGAAGGTATCCAAAACTCCTGAGGAGCTCGATGTGCAAGACATAGCGAGAAAAGCCGCGCGAGAAGCTCTTGCCCTTTTAGGAGCTACCAGCGTGGAGAGTGGGAGGTATAACGTGATCATCAGACGGGATGTGGTGGCGGAAATGTTGGGACGGTTTTCATCCATCTTTTCAGCGGAGGACGTTCAGAAGAAGATGTCCCCCATAAAGGACAAACTCGGCCAGATGATAGCGGCTCCCGTGTTGAACCTTTTTGATGATCCCTTCATTCCCGAAAGTTTTACCAGCCGCCCCTTCGACTCAGAAGGTGTTCCCACTTCCCGCAAGGCCGTGATAGAAAAAGGGAAACTCGCGACATACCTCTATGACCTCAAAAGCGCTCATAAAGACGGTGTAAAATCCACCGGAAATGCTGTAGGTTCCACCATTGCTCCGATAAACATCTCCCTCAAAGGTGAGGAAGAGCTTCCATTTCAAGAGCTGTTAAAGCGTGTGAAAAAAGGTATACTCGTGATCGGCGTGGATGGCCTTCATTCCGGTGCAGACCCCATCTCGGGCAACTTTTCATTGGGTGCGAGAGGATACCTTGTAAAAGATGGAGAGATAGTCCAGCCAGTGGAACAGATTACTATTAGTGGGAATTTCGTTGACATGCTGACCGCCGTGAAGGCCGTGGGAAGTGATCACGAGCTCAACCTCTCCATGTACGCACGCGCTTTAGCTCTGGTTCCGTCGGTGCTGGTAGAAAGCCTCGATATCGCTGGGAAATGAAAAGACGAGAGGGAGTTGGTGAAGGTTCATGAACCTCAACTGGAAGTTCTGGGTGCCGACGTGTGTACACGTTGGCAGGAAAGTCGTAACCAGAAAATCGGGTATCTTTCAAGGGCTTGGCCGACGTGTTTTTATCGTCACCGGGAGGCGTTCGTCCAAGGAAAACGGCTCCCTTGATGATCTCATGGATGCCCTCCAAGAGCAGGGGTTGAGGTTCATCATCTTCGATGAAGTGGAGGAAAATCCAAGTTTTACTACCGTTGAAAGAGCTGCTCAAATATGTCGGGAGTTCGGAGCCGATCTCGTGGTGGGGCTTGGAGGAGGCAGCCCCATGGATGCCGCCAAGGCGGTGGCGATACTCACTCTCAACCCACAACTTTCCGCGGAGGATCTCTACGATTCATCTAACTATACCACCGCCCTTCCCGTCGTCGCCATTCCCACTACGGCTGGCACAGGGAGTGAGGTCACACAGTACAGTGTTCTCACAAATCATGAAGGACAAAAAGGTGGTTTTTCCTCGGTTCTCGCGTTTCCCAAGCACGCCATGCTCGACCCAAGATACACACTCAAGATGTCAAGAGATCTTACCTTGTCCACGAGTGTCGATGCACTTTCTCATGCTTTTGAGGGACTTCTTGCCAATACCTCGACGCCTCTTTCAGATACTCTCGCTCGTGATGCTATAGACAAGATTAAAAGCGCACTACCGAAAGTGTTGGAATCACCAGATGATATCCAACTGCGTTTCGAACTCTTACTCGCTTCCACCGAAGCTGGCATGGTGATCGCCCAGACGGGCACCACTCTCGTGCATGCCATGGGATATCCGTTGACGACCTTCAAGGGGTTGAAGCACGGGATGGCCAACGCTATCTTGATGGTTCCTGTATTCGAACACGTCGCTAAGACAGAGCCAGAGCGTGTTAGAAAGGCGTTGGCGAGTTTTAAAGATGTGGAGGAGCTTCATCGCTTCTTCGATGAAGTCGGCGTCCATGATGTGCACTTGAGTGTTTCGGAAAAGGAGGCCCGCGAATGGGTGCAGAGAGTTACGAAGAGCAGACACATAAGGAAGACCCCGGGCTTTTTCACCGAGGCGGATTTGGTTAGGATATACCTCTCGCTTGAAACTACTCGATAACTTCGATAACTCTCGCAATACTGCCTTCAAGGGAAGGAGGAAAGATATGAAGTATGTCGACCTCAGAAGTGATACTGTTACCTGGCCCACCGAGGAAATGCGCCAGGTCATGGCGGAGGCGGAGGTGGGAGATGACGTTTACGGTGACGATCCCACTGTTAGGAAGTTGGAAGTTCTTGCCGCGGAAATGGTGGGCAAGGAAGCGGCACTCTTTGTACCCTCTGGCACTTTCGGAAATCAACTCGCTCTTCTTGTACACACTACCCGTGGCCAGGAGGTGCTCATTCCTGCCGATTGTCATGTGCTCGAACACGAAGTGGGTGCGGCTTCCGTAATTGCTGGGGTGCAGCTGCGTCCTATTCCCCACAAGAACGGTGTCATGGATCTCGAGATCCTCAAGGCGACTATCCGCAGTGATGATATTCACTATCCTGAAACGGGTTTGATCTGGTTGGAGAACGCTCACTCTTTCGGCACTGTGGTACCGATAGAACACATGGCTGAGGTGAAAAAGATCGCTGAATCTCACAGTTTGAAGGTTCATCTTGATGGAGCCAGGATTTTCAACGCTGCCGCGGCGCTTGGTGTTGATGCCAAAGAAATAGCCAAATACGCTGATTCGGTAATGTTCTGCCTTTCCAAAGGTCTTTGTGCACCCGTAGGTTCCATCTTAGCGGGCGATGAAGAGTTCATCCGGCGCGCTCGTAAAAAGCGCAAGCTCATGGGTGGTGGTATGAGGCAAGTGGGCATCATCGCCGCGGCGGGTGTAGTCGCTCTGGAAAAGATGACCAAGCGACTCCACGAAGATCACGAGAGAGCTAAACGCTTAGCAGAGTTGCTGGACACGATTTCCGGAATTTCGGTGATGAGAGACAGGCTCGACATAAACATGGTCTTTTTTAAGTTCACGAAGCCGCTGAATGACGGCGCTTTTGTTTCCTACATGCTTGAAAATGGTGTCAAAATCAACCCACCAGAGCCTGGAGGCGTGTATCGCTTTGTCACCCATTACTGGATAGACGAGAGCGCTGTAGAAAGGGCCGTGCAGTTGGTGGAGGAGTTTCTAAAAACTACCTCATGACAACCCAGATATTCTATCTGAAAGGTTCTTCCGAAGATGAGGTCGCGATTCAGCGGGCAGCCCACGTTATCCGTAAGGGTGGCATCGTGGTCTTTCCCACGGAGACCGTTTATGGTCTTGGGGCGAGTGCTTTCGACGAAGAAGCTGTACTCAAGATCTTTCGAGCCAAGGGAAGGCCCGCTGACAATCCACTGATAGTCCACATCGCTTCACTGGATCAATTGTATGAAGTAATTTCCCATCTTCCCGTAGAAGAAGAAACTTTGCGCAAATTGGCAAACTGGCTCTGGCCTGGTCCCATCACCTTCATTCTGCCACGTAGTCAGAAGGTACCCGCAATGGTTTCTGGAGGATTGAGCACTGTCGGTGTGCGTATGCCCGCCCACCCTGTAGCGCAGAGATTGATAGAGCTTTCAGGCGTTCCCTTAGCTGCTCCAAGCGCGAATCTTTCAGGCAGACCCAGCCCCACCAGAGAAAGTCACGTTCTCGAAGATATGAGTGGCAGAGCCGACGTCATCCTTCTGGCTGGCAGAACGCCATTAGGTGTTGAATCCACTGTGATAGATCTCACCACTTCTCCTCCACGGCTCCTGAGGCCGGGTCCAGTGGATCCTGTGAGGCTCCAAGAGCTTCTAGGGATGGAGATCGAGATAAACGATGCAGCGAGGGGGTTGATCACGCAAGAAAGGCCGGTCTCTCCTGGTATGAAGTATAGACACTACGCACCATCAAAGTCGCTCATTTTGATAGAGGGCACGGAGGAGTTTGTCTTAACCGTGATGAGAGAGTTCATAGAGATACATCCATCTGCAGTGATCTGCTCCGTCCAAACGGCGCGCGCACTCGGATACGAAGATCATGTTCTCGTGTGGGGAGAAAGAGAAGATCTTTTTTCTGCAGCCAAGAACCTGTTCGAGCTTCTGAGGCAGGCCGAGAAGCTGCCAGTAGATGTTATCATCGCTGAAGGTGTGAACGAAAAGGGTATTGGGTTGGCCGTTATGAACAGACTCAGGCGAGCGGCAAGTGAGGTTATCAAGAGGACTTCTCTGTGATGATCGATTGAGATAAAATGTAGGCGTGCGTAATCTTCCTTCACCATGATATGATTGGAGCAAAAGTGCGTGAACGGTGGTCGTTCGAAACGATGTGAGGTGAAGCGAGTGCGAAAAGGAGAAGGGTTCACCTTGCTTGAAATGCTCATCGTCCTTGCGGTGATCGCCGCAGTTCTCACTGCAATCACGCCGGTAGCCGTCCGTACACTCAGAAAAGCGAAAGCAACTCAGGTTGCGTTAAATCTTCGAACGCTCCAAGTCGCGATGCTTGAGTGCTACATCGTAGAAACGCCGAACAGCACCATCGATATCGATGATTTGTACAGTGGTCATTACGTCTCCAACAAGCCAGAGGGATACGTGATAAACTGGGCAACGTTTACCACCGGCGTGGCCAAAGCTTTCTTAGTGTACACCAGTGAAGATGTGGAATTAGAATTTGTCGAAGACGTTCTTCCCCAAGCCGTCTTTGTGAGCACGTTCACTGACGTGGACGGAGCGTTCGCGCCCAGTTCGATGGTCATCTCCGAAGAACCACAATCTGGCTATTATCCTGCCTTAAATGTGCTTATCCCACGCATGTGATTCAAACGATTACAAGAATCCGCCGTGAACCCCCACCATGGGATGAAGGACAAGCATCCTTTGCTTGGATTGTTAGATATGGTGCTGAAAAACTAATATATATTGATACCATGAACCATGAACGGCAACCGGTGGAAACGTTCACTCACAACAGTATATAACATCGGCTACCACCTCATCTGGTGTCCTAAGTACCGGCGTAAAGTACTGGTAGGAGAAGAAGCTGAACGGCTGAAGGAGCTGTTGCTCCAAAAA
>QNAP01000009.1 GCA_003641795.1 Thermotogae bacterium
ATTTTTCGTACACCTTTATGTTCTCTTCGAGTCGCGGCTCGGGATCACCGACGAGATCCACCAACCCTCTTGAAAGCCACGCCCTCATTCCCATTTCGGAAGCGGCACGTGCCACCGCGTCTTCAAAGAAGTACATGTCCACAAAAGAAGTGGTGCCGTGTTTCACCATCTCACACATAGCGAGCAAGCTTGCCCAATAGACGCATTCCCAATCGAGACGCTCTTCAAGGGGGAGTATCCGTTGGTTCAACCAAACCTCGAAACTGTCATCGTCGGAAAGTCCTCGATGGACTGTCATGGCCGCGTGTGTGTGGGCGTTGATAGCACCCGGAATGAGCAACTTCCCTGTGAGATCCACGACCTCTTCTGCCGAAAAATCTTCTACTTCCCCGGCATCTTTGGGTATCACTGAAGCGATACGGTTGCCTTCGACAAAGACCGAGGCATGGAAGGGTTCCGTGTTGTAGCGTGATATCACCATGGCGTTCTTCAAAAGCTTTTTGCTTCCCATGTTCAAACACTCCTGTCTATCTTGCGTACCCTGTCAGCTTCCTGCAAATTGAGGTAACCCTGCAGCATCGCTCTCTTACCGTTGGCCAGGCGCTTGGCTTGATCCGTGTAATTCTTCGCCAGAGCTTCAATGCGCGCGATACGTTGTTTATCCTCCTCCACCATATTGTGGAGAAAACGAAGGGTTTCATCGTCCAAATTCTCGACATCCATCATTTTCAAGAGTTCGCCACGAGTTTGAAGAAACGACAGCAACTGCTCGACGTTACCAACATCTATGGCTTCATCGATGCGACGATTCAGATTGTCCAGCTTGCTTACAAAATCCTTCACGCTTGTACCTCCACATATCTGACGATGCTGTCGAGGTCTTCGAAAAAGGTGTAATCTCTTACGCCAGCGTTGCGGATGATCTTTTCCAGGCTTTTCGCCTCGTAAGGTGCTAATTCCATATAAATCCTTTTTCCACGGATCAACTCCCGAAACTCCTGGAATATCCTCCTGTAGTGTGCCAATCCGTCTGGGCCACCGTCAAGCGCTATACGAGGTTCTCGTTGTACCTCCGGAGGCAACGATTTCAGCATATGTGTAGGTATGTATGGCGGGTTGGAGACAATTATCGACACTTCCCGGTATATTGATGGATTCCAAAGTGGTGTCAGCGAATCGCATTGAATAAACCTGATCTTTTCAGAAACACCATTGAGCTGAGCGTTTTTCCTCGCAATATCCAACGCCGCGTTGGAGATATCAACCGCATAACCTCTCATCTTTCCATAGTAACTGAGAGCCACGGCAATGGCACCACTTCCCGTGCCCAGGTCGAAATACACATCTTCCGGGCTCGATCTCTCCAGTACTATCTCCACCAGGGTCTCCGTGTCAGACCTGGGTATCAGCACGTCAGGATTGACCTGGAAAGAAAGCGACATGAACTCACAACGCCCAACAACATATTGAACTGGCTCCCCACGCAGAAGTCGGAGAGCTGATTGGTGAATGGCATACGCTTGTTCGGATGTAACTCTCTCTTGTGCAACGAACCGCGCGAAATCTCCATATATGGCAGCTATGAGAGCCTTAGTCGTGGATGAACCGAGTTGTTGTGCGAGTTTTCTAAACAGTGCTCTTGGTGTCATATACCCAGCATTTGACGCGCATTTGGGTCCATCATTTCCGGTGACCATGGCGGATCGAACGTGAGGTGAACTTTGGCTTCCTTTACGCCTTCTATCTCCTCAACATGCCGCCTGGCGTCTTCCATGATGAATCCTCCCAATGGACACATGGGTGTTGTGAGAGTCATGGTGATTTCTACATTACCGTCATTTATCTTGACATCGTATACCAATCCCAGAGTGACGATGTCCAGCCCGATTTCCAAGTCGTACACTTGCTTGAGTGCTTCCATCACCTGTTCGCGTGTGATTTTTGACATGCGGATCCTCCCCACCATTCAAATTCCGATCTCTATCTTGCTCTGTTCCCTGAACGGTTTGAACTCTTCATTGTACCAACGATTCCAAAGTTCTTCCCGTTTTCTATCCAGCAACTTCGACACGATCTGATCTTTGGCCTCTTCCAGGGCCAGTTTTCTTTCCTCAACGCGGTCAACCAATTTGTAGATCTCCCAACCTTCCGATACTTCATAGGGTCCAACTACAGCCCCTTTCTGTGCGAGGAAGAGAGCCTCTGCCGCCGTAGTGTTTTCAAAATCACTTTTTTCCTTCCAACCACCGTCGGTGTTGTCAAGAATGGAGTAGCGCTTCGCGATTTCCGTAAAATCTGCCCCGTTGGAGATCTCTTCGAGAGCCCTTTTGGCATCCGCTTCGGTGGCAGTTCTCAGAACGAGAACATGAACCTTACTCGGTTCACGAAATTCCGCGCTGTTGGTTTCGTAATACTGCTTTATTTCCTCGTTGCTCACGGTAGCCTCTGCTGTTACCTTACTGAAAACCGCGATGAGATACTGCCTGTAAAGCTGATCTCGAACCAGGGACCGCTTCAGCGCGTCTGAACTCTCGTAACCTTGCAAGAGTGCGTACTGCTCGAACTCCTCTTTACCGATTCCACTTTGTTGAAGAATCGAAGAAACCTCTTCTTCCACCTGTTGTCGAACTTGTTCTTCGTCTATGGAAATGCCGGCCTTGTTAGCCCATTGCTTCAAGAGGATCCGGTCTACCAATTCTTGGAGCCTAATCCGCTGATATTCCTTAAGAAACGCCACTCCTTGCTCTGTCGATAAGAGCGCGTTGTAGAATTCTTGGTCGGTTTGCTTGATGGTAAAGAGTACGTACGAGATGCGGGCATACTCGTCCAACTGCTGGACTGTTATCACTTCGCCGTTCACCGTCGCCACAGGTGTGATATCTGCCGCATAGAATGATCCCAGAGCCAACAATAGAGCCAAGATCGCAACCAGTTGTTTCATGATTCTTCCGCCTCCTTCGCTTTCTCCCAGTATTTGTCGAGGATCTCCATTCCGACTTCCTCGAAGACCAGTCCATCTTCCTCAAGCAGCTTTTCCATTCGTCTGAATCGGCATAAAAACTTCTCTGTAGACTTCCTGAGAGCTCTCTCAGGATCCACACCGAGAAATCTGGACAGATTGACCAAGGAAAAGAGAAGATCCCCGAGTTCTTCTTCTACCCGACTTTCTGGTGCTTTCTTGAGTTCTTTCAACTCTTCTTGAACCTTCTCAAGCACTCCCTCGGTGTTTTCCCAATCAAACCCCACTGCCGAGGCATTTTCTTGGATGCGCCGGGCCAGAGAAAGGCTCGGCAAAGCCCTATCGACATCTCCTATTCTGGAATGATTCTCACGATTCTTTTCCCGGGACTTTATCTCTTCCCATTGTTGATACGAGTAACCTGGTGAATCGCCAAAAACGTGAGGATGACGTCTTATCAGCTTCCCGTTCAGCTTTTCGAGAACATCCAAAATATCGAACCAGCCTTCCTCTTTTGCAATTTGCGCATGAAAGATCACTTGTAGCAAAACATCCCCGAGTTCTTCCGTGATCTCTTCCCCGTCTCCACGATCGATGGCATCGATGAGCTCATAAGACTCTTCAACAAGATAAGGTTTCAGAGTCTCGTGAGTCTGCGCTTTATCCCAATCACAACCGTCAGGACCGCGCAGTGTCTCCATGATTTTCACGAGTTCTTCGAAGGCTTCACCAATTCTTCCCACACCATCACCTCGCTTTTTTCGTTTAATTATACAACTCCAATCTGTCGGAAGGGTTTCGAATGCACTGAGCACCGTTACCAAGCAGTGGTAGCAATGTACGCGACTTTTCGGTCAGATTTTTCTATCCATCGCGATTTTCCGGGAATGAGGTGCTTTTTGACGGAATTTTTGTAACCTCCAGATGGTATATATTTGTTGGTGTATCAGTATAGACTCACAAGGTATCACGTAAAGAGAAAGAAGGAGGTATCAAGCGTGGAAGCCATCTTCAAGCGCAGAAGTGTGAGAAAATTTCTGGATCGAGCCATCACGGACGATCGGATCAAACAGATCGTGAAGGCGGCTATGGCTGCACCATCAGCAGGTGGTGCGCAACACTGGCATTTTGTCGTATTGCGGAACAAGGATCTGAAGTCCACCATAGCAAAGCGCTATCCTAACATCGCACCGTTGAAGAGTGCGCCTGTTGGGATTTTGATCTGTGCCGACACGAGCCTCGAAGTTTATCCAGGTTTTTGGATGCTGGACTGTGCAGCCGCTACCCAAAACATCCTACTCATGGCAACCGAGCTCGGATTGGGAGGAGTATGGTGTGCTGTCTACCCCGATGAAGAGAGGATGGGGGGAATACGAGAACTGCTAAAACTTCCCGAATCGGTTCAACCGTTTTCCATTGTTCCGGTGGGATATCCAGCAGAAAAGATAGAACCTGAGGATAGGTTCAGCGAAGAACGAATCCATTACGACGGTTGGTGAGAGGTGATCATTTCTGGGATTGATGGATCGAGATTATTACAAGGAGCACTGGAGAAAGAAAGAAGAGTCAGAGAGAACCCGCTACGGTGGGAAGAATAAGCTGGGACTAGTCTTGACCGTTGCTGTAGCCGTGATCGTGGTGATCTTTACGGTTTTCGCACTGATAGCACAGTAGTTGAAATACTCTTGGGATGCTAAAAAGCGTAATAGAAGGTGGTATAATGAGGCCAAGATGGAGCTGGATCGGGGGTGATCACCTTGGGCAAATTCTACGTTACCACACCGATCTATTATATAAACTCTGAGCCACATATTGGATCTGCTTATACTACTATTGTTGCCGATGTCATAGCCAGGTACAGAAGGTTTTTGGGAGATGACGTCTTTTTTCTGACAGGCACCGACGAACACGGACAGAAGGTATACAACGCTGCTAAAGAAGCCGGCAAAGACACAGAGACCTTTTGTGACGAACTTGCGGAGAAGTTCAGATCTCTTTGGAAGGACTTAAAGATAACCAACGACGGCTTCATACGCACGACGGATCCTCAACACATGAAGACGGTCCAGTACTTCGTCGAAAAGATGATGAATAATGGAGACGTTTACAGAGGGGTATATCGCGGATGGTACTGTGTGCCGTGCGAAAGCTATTGGGGCGACGAGGAGCTCCTTGAAGGAAATATCTGTCCGTCTTGCGGTAGACCGGTGAAACGGATTGAAGAAGTTAACTACTTCTTCCGTCTTAGCAAGTATCGCGATCCACTGTTGAAGCATTTCCATGAGAACCCGGATTTTGTAGAGCCCGACTTTCGACGTAACGAAATGTTGAGAATACTCGAAGGTGGGCTGAAAGATGTCAGTATCACGAGAACGACCTTCAGTTGGGGAGTCCCCATGCCCAACGCACCGGGGCATGTGATATACGTTTGGATCGATGCCCTCATAAACTACGCGTCTGCTATCGGTTACCCGCACGACACGGAAATCTTCCAGCGCTACTGGCCGGCTGATGTGCATCTCATAGGTAAAGAAATAAATCGCTTTCATTCCATCATTTGGCCAGCCATGCTCATGTCAGTGGGGTTACCACTTCCAAAGAAGGTCTACGCACATGGGTGGCTTACCGTCAATGGACAGAAGATATCCAAATCCCTCGGCAACGCCATCGATCCGAGAAGGTTAACCGAAGTGTACGGAAACGACGTGATCAGGTATTACTTGCTAAGAGATATCGTTTTCGGCAGAGATGGCGACTTCTCCGAGGAGAATTTGATAACCAGGATAAACGCTGATCTCGCCAACGATCTTGGGAATTTAGTTCACAGAACCACAGCCATGGTTGTCCAGAACTTCGGACGAGTTCCCAATCCCGGTCCCATGGAAGGCCCCGACACCCAGTTGGTAGAGTTGGCAACGGCTACCGTTCATCGATATCACGAGGGTATGACCAGTTATCGCTTCACGCAAGCCTTGGAAAACCTGTGGGAGCTGGTGAGATTTGCGAACAAATATATCGACCTTACCGAACCATGGAAGCTGGCGAAGAGACCGGAAAAGAGAGAGAGACTGAGTGCCGTTCTGTACAACTTACTGGAAACCATCAGGCTTGTGTCGTTGATGTTGCTTCCGGTGATGCCTGACACTTCCGAAGAAATCCGGAAGAGGTTATCCGTGGAGGAAGAACCGAGTGCGCAACAACTCAAATGGGGTCTTCTCAAACGGGGAAATCCTGTGGTCCACGGCGAGCCACTTTTTGAACGGATAGATCCTGCCAAGTGGTCGAGGGTGATAGTCACACGCCAAGAGAAAGGTGAAGAAAATGAAGAGAGGGAGGAAAGAGCTTTGATCACCATAGACGAATTCAAAAAGGTGAAACTGAGAGTTGCAAAGGTCGTTGCGGCAGAGAGAATCGAAAATTCCAGAAAGTTAATGAAGCTAAAGGTGAATCTGGGAGAGTTAGGAGAGCGACAAATCGTGGCAGGGATAGCCAAGCACTATGAGCCAGAGGAACTCGTTGGAAAGTTGATCGTGGTGGTGGAAAACCTTCAGCCAGCGAAACTGATGGGAGAAGAATCCAGAGGCATGCTCCTTGCCGCATCCAAAGGAGAATTTCTCAGAATTTTGACTGTTGATGGCGAGATAGAGCCGGGAGCGGAGGTATCTTAATGTCTGAAACCGGTGAAGTTATAATCGAACGTTCCTTCGAAGACGAGATAAGCGAATCGTATCTCACTTACTCCCTTAGCGTCATCATCGGCAGAGCCATTCCTGACGTGCGGGACGGCCTAAAGCCTGTCCAAAGGCGTATCATATATGCCATGCATGAATTAGGCCTTACTCACAAAGTTGGCCACAAGAAATCTGCCCGTATCGTCGGTGAAGTCATGGGTAAATACCACCCCCACGGGGACGCTCCCATCTACGACGCCCTGGTGCGTATGGCCCAAGATTTCTCCATGCGTTACCCTTTGGTTGATGGTCAAGGTAACTTTGGCTCCATCGACCGCGATCCGCCAGCTGCTATGCGTTACACCGAAGCCAGACTGTCCAAAATAGCTCAAGAGCTGGTAAAGGATATAGACAAGAACACCGTAAGGATGATCCCCAATTTCGACAACTCTTTAGAAGAACCAGAAGTTTTACCTTCCGCTATCCCCACTCTTTTGATGAACGGTGCTTCAGGAATAGCAGTAGGTATGGCAACGAACATTCCTCCCCACAACCTCAGAGACTTGGTGGATGCCATCGTGGCTTACATCGAAGACCCCGAAATTGATGAGGAGAAACTTTTCAAAGTACTCAAAGGACCCGACTTCCCGACGGGTGGGATCGTTCAGTATTCAGACCAGATGAAGCAGCTCTACCTAACGGGACATGGCAAGTTCACGGTGAGAGCGAAGGTAAACATCGAAGAGTCGAAGAGTGGTCCTCGCATCGTCATTACAGAGATTCCTTATGGTGTTAGTAAGGCGGACATCGTCACACAAATAGCCAAATATGCAGAAGACGACGACTCCATTCGTAACCTACGCGACGAGTCAGACAGGAAGGGCATAAGAGTGGTGGTAGAACTCAAGAAAAACGCTGTGCCGAAGTTGGTGCTCAATCGTCTCTTCATCCGCACAAACCTTCAGGTAACCTTCGGAGGGCATCTTTTAGTAGTGGACGAACACAAGCGGCCCCGACTGATGAATCTGAAAGAACTCATCGCGGCTTTCGTCAAACATCGCTTCGACGTGATAACCAAGAAGACGGAGTACGAGTTGGAGAAAGCAACGAAACGCGCTCATATTCTTGAAGGGTTGATGGCTGCAACGAGAGCCATTTCAACCGTTGTGGACATGATACGCAACTCACGGACTGTGGAGGAGGCTAAAGAAGCGCTGATAGAAGTCTTGGGGGTGACGGAAACTCAAGCCACCGCCATCTTGGAGATGAGACTCTCTCGGCTGACAAGCCTCGAGAGTGACAAGCTTGCGGCGGAGTACGCACAACTCAACGAGGATATTCGTGGGTATAAAGAACTTTTGGAGAGCCCAAACCTCGTTTATAAAACGATCGCCGAAGATCTGCTCAGGATAAAGGAAGAGTATGGAGACGATAGACGAACCCAAATTGTTTACGACTTTGAGGAAATCAGTGTTGAGGATCTCATAGAAGATGAGGATATCGTGGTTACTCTTACTCGCAACGGGTACATCAAAGCCACGGAACTGAAAGATTACCGTAGGCAATCTCGAGGTGGTAAGGGTCTTCGCGGCATGAAAACATCGGGAAACGACTATGTCAAGCATGTGATCGTTACCAGCAGATTAAGCAAGACCCTTTTCATCACCAATGAAGGCCGAGCTTATTCAGTGAAGAATTATGAGCTCGATGTGCTTTCCAGAGATGCTAAAGGAAAGGTCATCCAAAATTATCTGAGAATAGATAGCGAAGAAAGGGTGAAAGCACTCATACACTTCCCAAGGGAGATAAGCTCCAACGCTGCCCTGGCGTTCTTTACCAAGAAGGGCAAAGCGAAGCGCACCGCACTGGCTGAATTTGCCAATATACGGTCATCTGGTGTTCGTGCCATCAGCCTCGAAGAAGGTGACCAGGTCATCGAAACGTTCATCGTGGAAGACGAGTCGGCAGATGCCACCGTTTTGATGGCAACAAAGAGAGGAAGGGCTCTCAGATTTCCTATCGAGCAGGTGCGTATTATGGGAAGGGCAGCGTCTGGTGTGATTGGAATGAGGCTGCGAGAAGGTGATGAGGTCGTAGGGGCTGTGTTGATAAAGCCTGGAAAACCTCACATTCTCACCATTACAGAGAAGGGTTTTGGAAAGAGGACACCTGTGGAGGAGTACACCATTCACAACCGTGGTGGTATGGGCATCCGGAATCTCTCCAATTTGGACAAAGCAGGATCTGTAGTTGGTGTTTTAAACGTGGACGATAGCGAAGAGGTTCTCGCCACCACCAAGAGTGGGAAAATGATACGTTTCCCTGTTTCGCAGGTCAGGATTGTGAGCCGTGCTGCTATGGGTGTGAAGGTAATGAACTTGGATGAAGGTGATGTAATCACCTCTATCGCTTTAGCTGAGTAGAAAGGCAAAGAAAGTGATTCGCATCGAAGAAGTAGAACATACTGCTGATATACGTTTGAGGCTGTGTGTTGAGGAAATTCAAGAGTTCTATTTAGGTGTGGTTGAGGCCATGCGATATCTGACAGGTGTTGAGGCACTATCTAAAGCTGAGACTGTGATCAGTTTAAAGCTGGAAGGAAGGCTTGAAGATCAAATCTTCGACTTGGGTAACGAGCTGATCTTCCAGCTTTCAAGGGGATTCTTTCCCATTGCACTTTCGAAGATCGGTAGTGAATTGAAAGTCGAACTGGGGCGCGTGGTACAGCATCCCACTGTGGAACTCAAAGCATTGACTTATCATGAGCTGAAGGTAACGGCGTTTCCTAACGGCTTTTGTACCTATCTGATTTTCGATGTGTGAGAAAAAGGAGGTGGTTTTCGGTGCCACAGGCTTTAACCCCAAGACAAGAAGCTGTACTGCGATTCATCATAGATCATGAAAGACGATTGGGTTATCCGCCAACGATAAGGGAAATATGTGAACACTTTGGAATCGCCTCACCAAGGGGAGTCGCCAAACACCTCGAAGCTTTGGAGAAAAAGGGTTATATCGAAAAAGCAAAGGGTATTTCCAGGGGTATCACCATCCTTTCGACAGCGTACGATCAGTTCGAAATGGGACGCCAGGTATTGATTCCAGTTGTGGGAGTGATCGCGGCGGGTGATGCCCTCGAAGCTGTGGAGGCGGTTTCAGAACACGTACCGGTTGCTGAAGGTTTCCTAAGAAAAGGATTCGAGTATTATGCTCTTAAAGTTCGTGGTGACAGTATGATTGACGAGCACATCCTTCACGGCGATTATGTCATCATGAGAAAACAAGCTTGGGCCGATAACGGTGACATTGTGGCGGCTCTTATCGACAACACCAACGCTACATTGAAACGTTACTATAAGAACGATGGAACAGTGACACTGAAGCCAGCCAATTCTCAGATGGAACCCTTGACACTCAGCGCCGAGCGGGTGAAGATCCAGGGGAAGCTAGTGGGTGTGATCAGATGGATTGGTTGAAGGAGGTGAGGACGAAGGTTATGGATTTGAAATGGCAAGAGATCGAAGACATACCGGTGGTGAAGGTACCGAAAGAACTCGATATAACCATCTCCGACAGGTTCAAGTCGTGTGTAGTTGAAGAGCTCTTGAAGAAGAAGAAATCGAAGATCGTTCTCGATTTCAGCAGTTGCGAGTACATTGACAGCTCTGGTCTCGGTGTCGTTATTTCCATCTACAAGCGTTCAATGATGGAGGGAGGCACAACGATCTTAGCTGGCCTCAATGAGGATGTAAAGAGGGTCCTCTCGATAACCGGCTTGAATCGGGTTCTGAAAGTCAAAGATACGGTCGAGGAAGCTGTGGAGGAGGCAAAATCGTGAAGAAAGTGGCCATCGGTGCGGATCACGCTGGCTACGAGCTGAAAGAGTTTCTCAAGAAAAAATTGGGTGAAGATGGCTATCAGATAATAGATTACGGTACCGATTCTGACAGGAGTGTGGATTACCCTGACTTCGCGTCGAGTGTTGCCAAGAGCGTTTCCTCGGGAGAGGTGGATGCCGGTATTTTGATTTGTGGAACCGGTATCGGTATGACCATCGCTGCCAACAAGTTGAACGGTGTAAGGGCAGCTCTCTGCTTGTATCCAACGATGGCGCAACTTGCGCGTCGCCACAACGATGCGAACGTCCTCGCCCTTGGAGGTAGGTTGATGGGTAAGGACCTAGCCTTAGAAACCGTGAGAGCCTTTCTCGAGACGGATTTTGAAGGGGGAAGGCATGAAGTCAGGGTGGAAAAGGTGCGTCAACTGGAGGGTCGAGGATGAAGATCATCTACGACCAGTCACACAAAGATCATCAACCCAAAAACGAATTGGATCGGAGCTGTTGGACGACTCATCCCGACATTGCCGAAAGGATCGAGAAGCTCAAGGAGGTTCTCACAGCGGAATTTCCTCGGAGTTTTCGAGGTCCACAAAACTTTCCAGAGGCACTTCTCGGCCTTGTTCATCCTCAAGCGTATATAGACTGGCTTAAAAAACGTTGTCAGGAAGTGGAAAAAGGGAAAGAGTACTTCCCTAAGGTCTTTTTCTGGTACGATCGCTGTTTTGACGTTGGGACACCTATAATGTATAACACATACGAAATAGCGTGGAAAGCTGCAAGGGTAGCTTTAACCGGTGCTCAGATGATACTGGATGATGAAGAGGTCGTCTACGCACTCACACGTCCTCCTGGGCATCACGCGCGGAGTGACATGTGTGGTGGTTACTGCTACTTCAACAACGCAGCGCTGGCGGCGGAGTACCTCTCAACTCACGCCGATCTCTACGTTGCCATTTTGGATCTGGATTATCATCACGGCAACGGCACACAAGAAATCTTTTACGACAGAGATGACGTACTTTACATCTCAATACACGGTGATCCCCAAGAGGCGTACCCGTACACAGGCTACCAAGATGAAATCGGTGCGGGAGAAGGGCGAGGATACAACATGAATATGCCACTTCCCAAGGGTTCGGGTGGAAAGGATTACCTCAAAGCGTTAGAAGTGGCATGCGACGAAATAAACAGATACGATCCTGAGGTTTTGATCATCTCCATGGGATTTGATACTCACGCCGAAGATCCCATCGGTGGATTTTGTTTGAAGGAGAGCGATTTCTTCGCCATTGGGCGCGCCATTGATCATCTCAAGATCCCCAAGCTTTTTGTGCAAGAAGGCGGTTACAATCCCGATACCAACGCGGCGGCGATCAAGTCTCTCTTGGAAGGGCTTGGCATTTAGCGTATGCGAGGAAAGAGTGACGATTTCACTTTCGATGTTGCAGTGGTGGGTGCAGGTCATGCAGGTGTAGAGGCAGCATTGGCGGCCGCACGAATGGGTTTAAGGGTGGTTGTCTTCACCACCAATCTAGACACCGTAGCGTGGGCACCGTGTAATCCCTCCATAGGAGGGCCAGCTAAAGGTGTGGTGGTACGTGAGATAGACGCCTTGGGTGGCGAAATGGCTAAAGCCACCGACGCTACGATGCTCAACGTTAGAATGCTAAACGTGGGCAAAGGTCCGGCAGTACGTGCGCTACGCGCTCAGATCGATAAGTACGCCTACAGTGCGTACATGAAACGGAAACTGCAAGAAACGCCCAATCTCTTTCTCCGCTACGGTGTAGTGAAATCGTTGATAGTGAAATCAGGTAAGGTTGTGGGACTCACCACCGATGTTGGTAGCCTTTACAACGTACACGCGGTGATAATAGCTGCTGGCACGTTCCTCCGGGGCAAGCTCTTCGTTGGAAGGAGTATCCTCCCCGGAGGAAGACTCGGAGAAGCACCTGCCAAAGGATTGACGGAATCCATTGAGAAGTTGGGTATCAAGGTTGGACGCTTCAAGACTGGCACCCCAGCCAGGGTATTGAAACGATCCGTGGATTTTTCCGTGATGGAACGTCAGGACACAGCTGATGAGCCTCTGGCTTTTTCCTTCTTCGATGAGCCCAGAGTGTTGCCAAAGAGCCATCCCTGCTGGCTCACCCATACGAACACCAAGACACACGATATCATCCGAAGCCATCTCGACTTTTCCCCTCTTTACGGAAGTGTCAAGTTAATTGAGGGCATCGGTCCACGTTACTGCCCTTCTATAGAAGACAAAGTGATCAAGTTCGCGGACAGAGATTCTCATCAAGTCTTCGTGGAACCAGAAGGACGTGACAGTGAGGAGGTTTACCTCAACGGCTTGAGCACGAGTCTGCCCTACGAAGTGCAGCTTGAGATGATACACAGCGTGAAGGGACTTGAACAAGCCATCATCGTGCGCCCAGCGTACGCTGTTGAGTACGACTACTTTCCTCCGGACCAGCTCCAACCAACGTTGGAATCAAAGTTCGTGGAGAATCTTTTTTTTGCTGGGCAAGTCAACGGTACGAGCGGATATGAGGAGGCAGCAGGTCAAGGGTTGATAGCAGGTGTCAACGCTGCCTTAAAGTTACGAGGTGAGCCACCGCTGGTGTTGGATAGGTCGGAGGCCTACGTTGGCGTACTGATCGACGATCTGGTAACGAAGGGGACGGATGAGCCATACCGGCTTTTAACGTCCAGAGCCGAGTATAGGCTTGTTCTTCGGCACGACAACGCACACCTGCGATTGGCGCGTTACGGATACGAACTAGGTTTGGTACCAAGGTGGTTCCACGAGAAAGTAGAATCTCTAAAGAGGAGTATCGATGCTGAAATCAAGAGACTTGAGAAGGTTAAGATCAAGCCTACAAATAGGATAAACGACGTTCTCGTCGAGTTGGGTTCGGAGGCCATAAAGGAAACCACGACGCTGTCTGATTTGTTGAAACGGCCGAAGGTAGTTTACGCTGCGTTAAAAAGATTCGATCCAGAACCGATAGAAAACCCCGAAGTGATCGAACAAGTGGAGATCAATCTCCGTTATGGTGGATACATCGAGCGAATGGAGAGAGAAATTAAAGCGCTCAGGCAGTTGGAGTCCATCAAGATACCACCAGATATGGACTACCGTAGCGTGCCGAATCTTTCTTATGAAGCTCGCGAGAAGTTGTCCAAAGTAAAGCCTTTGACTTTGGGGCAAGCCTTTCGCATTCCGGGAATAAAGCCTTCTGATCTGCTCAACCTCCGTATCGAGTTGGAAAGAAGACGAGAAAGCTCTTCGTGATGATAGAATTCACTGGGAGGTGAGAAATCGATGAAACGGATTCTGTTGAAGTCGAAGCTTCACATGGCTGTGGTGAACGAACGTGAGCTCAATTATGTTGGAAGCATCTCAATAGATAAAGAGTTGATGGACCTCGCCGATCTTGTGGAAGGGGAAAAGGTAATTGTAGCGAATGTCAACACTGGGGAACGGTTCGAGACCTACGTCATACCAGCTCCCCGAGGTAGTCGTAAGATAGGTCTCAATGGTGCAGCAGCAAGATTAGCTGAGATCGGAGACAAGCTCATTATAATGGCATTTGGAATCTATGACGATGACGAAAAACCTGAAGCCAAGATCGTAATTTTGAATGAAAAGAACGAACCTGTGAAGGGGTGAGTGCTTTGGCCATCTGGGTTTTATGGGTTGTGATCGGTGTGGTGTGTGTGATCATCGAGGTGTTCACTCCCTCGTTCTTCATTATGTGGTTCGGCATCGGGGCTTTTGCAGGAGCTCTCGTGAGTTTGTTTTCCGGGTCTTTTTTATTTCAATTCTTGGCCTTCATCGTTGTCTCAACGCTTTTGGTTGTATTCACACGCCCGTTGGCTAAAAAGATCACGGGCCGACCTGCCAGAAAAGCGGCAGTGGACGGCTTGATCGGTACCGATGGCTTGGTCATTGAGGATGTCGATCCCGAAACAGGGAAAGGTCTGGTAAGAGTGGGTAGCGATATATGGAGGGCTCGTTCTGCAGATGGAATTTCCAAAATTTCGGTAGGACGTAGAGTGCGTGTGGTGAGCGTGGAAGGTACACATTTGATCGTGGAGGAACATCGACGTGAGCCTTTTCACGCTGAGAAGGGAGGCGAATGAAGTATGATTTACGTGGTTCTCGGTGTCATACTGATCCTCATCATCGTTGTCGCTGCAAAGGGTATCAGGATAATTCGACCGTTCGAAAAAGGACTGGTGGAGCGCCTCGGTCAGTTCAGGCGCGAAGCCGAGCCTGGTATCCACTTCATCATTCCGTTCATCGAGCGGATAACGAAAGTAGATCTCAGAGAGCGTGTTATAGACGTGCCACCGCAAGAAGTCATCACCAAAGACAACGTGGTGGTAACGGTGGATGCGGTGATTTATTACGAAGTTAGTGACGCCTTCAAAGTGGTCTACAACGTGAGGAGTTTCGAATTGGCGGCTGTAAAACTGGCGCAAACCAACTTGCGAAATGTGATAGGTGAATTGGAACTGGACCAGACACTCACTTCACGAGAGAGGATAAACACCAAGTTGCGAGAGGTTCTCGACGATGCAACGGACAAATGGGGAGTAAGGGTGACGCGCGTCGAGATCAAGAAGATCGATCCACCTTCCGACATCATGGAAGCCATGAGCAAGCAAATGAAAGCCGAACGAATGAAGCGAGCGGCTATTCTCGAAGCGGAGGGATACAAACAATCACAGATACTCAAAGCAGAGGGTGATCGTAACGCCACCATTCTCAAGGCGGAAGGTGAAGCGGAAGCGGTGAGAAAGGTTGCAGAAGCCCAGAAATACAAACTCATTGCAGAAGCAGAAGGTGAAGCCCAAGCTATAATGAATGTCTTCTCGGCGATCCACAAAGGTAATCCGACTTCTGATCTGATCGCTATCAAATATTTAGAAGCGTTGCGAGAAATTGCTGACGGCAAGGCCACGAAGATCTTCTTGCCTTTCGAAGCGTCCTCCATACTTTCCAGCATAGGAGCTATTGCCGAAGTACTCAAGACCCAAGATACTGACCAAGAGCTAGAGGAGTGAAACTATTTTCTACGCGGCTTTTTCAGATCCATTGAAGGGCCTAATCCAAGTCTCCGTCAGCTTTCTTTTTCCCGCCATTTTGGGAAGTGGACTAGCAGTTATTTATATCGCGTTCAATCTTTATACAAACAGAAATGTGTCCGCAATGGTGTGCTTCGGTAACCTCAGCTTTGTAGTGGGTGTGCTGGGGTTACTTGCTTGGAACGCGTATTTCGGTAAGTTAGATCGAGTGCAGTTATTGGTGGTAGCGGCTCTCGCCTTCTTCTGGACTGCCATGAGGACCGGAAGATATCTATCTTTCTGGAATCGGCGGACAAGACTGTTATTCCTTTCCTTCGGTTATACGAGCGCGCGGTACACACTTTACCTCATCCTCAGACGAGCGTTTCTTCGTCTTTTGTGGGATTTTACTTTCTTTCTGATCATCGCTTCTACCGCATTTTGGACAGAACTCGTGCTCTATTCCCGTTTTTATGAAAGTGTCCTTCCATTTATATGGTCTCTCGTCGGCGTGGGGATGATCGAAGGAATTTTTGAAATATCAAAAGCAAACTGATGTTAATCAGATGTTAGTACATGTAATTTAGGATACCTTATAGGGGTATATCAAAAGGAGGTAATACCGTGGCATTACTTGGAAAAGATGTGGCGAAACAGGTGAAAGATATCCTCTCCGAGATGGAGGATGAAGTAATGATCCTCTTCTTTTACTCAGAGGATGAATCCATGTGCGAGTATTGTTCTACCATTGACCAGTTGCTGTCTGAGCTGACGGAACTTTCGAACAAACTGCATGTGAAGAAAGTCGATGTGAATGGGGATCCAGGGGCTATGGAGCGCCATGGAGTGGAGATGATACCCGCTCTGGTCCCCATCCCGAAAGATGGAAAAGACCGTGGAGTGAGGTTCTATGGTATCCCTGCGGGCCACGAATTTTCCACGTTTCTTCAGGACATCATGATCTTCTCGAAGCAGGCGAAGCCTCAATTATCGGAGGAGAGCGTAGAGAAGCTTTTGAAAGTGGATAAACCAATAGACATAAAGGTCTTTGTAACTACCACTTGTCCTTATTGTCCCAGGGCAGTTCTAACCGCGCACCAAATAGCTATGACCAACGAGAAGATCAGAGCATCTATGGTCGAAGCCAATGAATTCATGGATCTCTCTGCGAAGTTCGGGGTGAGCAGTGTGCCACACATCGTGATCAACGAGCAACATATGTTCATTGGTGCCTATCCTGAAAAAGATTTCGTGAACGAGGTACTCAAAGCTCTGGAGGTGTGAAGAAGTGGTCTTCTTTGATGTAGGAAGCGCCAAGTCAGAGCTTAAGAATTACTACGATGTAGTGGTTATCGGAGGTGGACCTGCGGGTCTGACGGCGGCGATATACGCACGCCAGTCGGGTCTGAGTGTGCTAGTACTTGAGAAGGATCTTGAAGGGGGATACATGAACCTCACCGAATCGATAGAGAACTATCCTGGCTTTACCAGCATTCGGGGTGAAGAATTGGGGGTGAAGATGGTTGAACATGCTACGCATTTTGGGGCCCACCTTTACACCGATGGCGCCGAGAGAATCGAGGTCTCGAAAGACGAGAAACTGGTTCATCTCGAATCTGGAAAGAAAGTGCATGCCAAAGTGGTTATCGTCGCCGCCGGATCCAAACCCAAACAACTTGGTGTGCCTGGAGAAGGGGAGTTCCGAGCCCGTGGGGTTTCTTATTGTGCTACCTGTGACGGGCACTTTTTCAAGGATGGTCATGTAGTGGTTGTCGGCGGAGGAAATTCTGCTTTCGACGAGTCGCTATTTCTTTCCAAAATGGTTAAAAAGGTGACCATAGTTCACATACTCGAGAAGCCCACAGCAGACGCTCGGCTCAGGGAAAAAGTGGAATCCAACGAGAAGATTGAGTACAGGCCACTGACAGAGCTTGTCCGCATCGAGGGAGACGACAGGGTGAAGCAAGTGGTGTTGAAGAATCTGAGAACCAACGAGGAATACACCATGGAAGTCGATGGAGTTTTCATATTTGTAGGTATGACACCGAATTCCCAGATATTGGAAGGTTTGGCTGAGTTCGATCAGTGGGGATACGTTATCACCGATGAGAACATGGAAACGAAAACCGCTGGTATCTTCGCTGTTGGCGATATTAGGAGTAAGAACCTGAGACAGATAATAACCGCCGCATCGGATGGAGCCATTGCTGCCTTCACTGCCGCTCACAAGTATTTTGAATGATCACTTGAGAGTAAAGAGGGTGGGATTGAATCTCACCCTCTTTGCTTATGGGAATGGACGACGAGGTATACTTCTGCGGACGAGTCACAATTACAACCTTCTAAAGTTGTCGGAAGAGCGAGTATAACCCCTTCCACATGGAGCTTTAGTTGTTCTCCCGTTACCACCGACGGTGGAGCAATGGTTACCTTTTGACCGAACTTTTCCAGATTCATGGCCAGTGCACCACCGACCATGTTGCCCATCTCTCCAATAGCGCTGTAGGCCAGTTCGTCCAATTGTTCGTACGGCATTCCCATCATCTTGGAAACGATGAAGACAGCCGCTTTATAGTCAAGACCGTAAACCAAATGGCCTTCCATAGTTCCACCAAAACCTATCACGGTGAAAATGCTGAACCGAGGACTGAATTGACTGACCAACTTTGGCTTTCCAAGGGTCACTTTTATATTCGCAGCTTTGTCGAACGTTTCCACCACGCTTTTAAGTAAGGAATTTACAATTTTTGCGTCCACAGCTTCACCTCCGTTTGATTTTGTATAACTACATATATATATACCACATAGGATGTCACGAAAAAAGTGGACCTCCTACATTCCATGACGGTACCATTGAAATACCTCAAAAACAAGCAAAAAGGCCCACGTGAATGGTACCACAAGAACTTACAAAAAGCGATGAACTTACAAAAAGCGATATTGTAAAGATCATTGAGCAGTTGGACAAGCTTCTGCCTTCCAACTTCGTTAACAAACAAGGCATTGGATGGTAACAACAGTCGCTGTACACAACCCAACAATGGCAA
>QNAP01000010.1 GCA_003641795.1 Thermotogae bacterium
AAGGAAGAGCTCCTCAACGAGTTTTTCTCCAGGTCTTGTACCAGTGTAGACGATTTTTATGTCCACACCCGGCGTGTAGCCTGCCAGTTTTATCATTTCCTTAGCGAGCTTGTCGATGAAAACAGGCTCTCCCATATCGAGTACGTAAAGGGCAGCATTGGAAGCGTAGGCACCTGCCTGCAGTACCAGAAGTGTTGCCTCTGGTATGGACATGAAGAACCTCTTCATCCTAGGGTCGGTGACCGTAACTGGGCCTCCGGTCTCAATTTGATACGCAAATTTCGGTATGACACTCCCTCTGCTGCCCAGAACGTTGCCAAAGCGAACAATCGAAAAGCGGCAACCACAACGCTCTTCCCGTGCCAGAGCCCTTACGTACATCTCTGCCAAACGTTTCGACAATCCCATGAGTGAGGAGGGTTTAACCGCCTTGTCTGTGGAAATGAGGATCATTCTCTCCACATCAAACTCGCAACATAGGTCCGCGACAAGCTTTGAACCCCTCGCATTTACCCAAAACGCCTCGACTGGATTCTCTTCCATTAAAGGTACATGCTTATGAGCCGCTGCATGAAAGACCACCTGCGGTTTGTACTGTTTGAAAACCTCTCGCATGCGCAACTCGTTCGAGACGTCCGCTATCACTCGGCTCATCTGAAGATCTGGGTAGTCTCGGGAGAGTTCCTCGTGAATGGAATATATAGAATTTTCACCTCTCCCCAAAAGGATGAGATGATCCGGTTCAAATCGGGCAATCTGCCTACACAGCTCCGAACCTATGCTACCTCCGGCTCCTGTCACCATTACACGCTTCGATTTTATGTAATTGGCAACCGAGTCGATATCTATTTTCACCTCTTCTCTCCCCAAGAGATCCTGAATCGAAACGTCGCGAAGTAGGTCCACAGAAGGCTTCGTGCCAATGATCTCGTGGAGAGCAGGGAGTGTTCGGAGCCTGACCCTGTTAGTATCAACACAGGAAAGAATCCGTTTCATCTCTTCTTTGGTCGCCGATGGAATGGCAATGATGACTTCATCCACTCCGTGTTCTTCAACGATGGTCATGATGGACGAGATGGGACCGTAAACGGGAATCCCGCGGATCGCCCGACCGATCTTTCGCGAAGAATCGTCAACGAACCCCATCACTTTTCCAAGCTCCGGGCGTCGATGAAATTCATCCAAAAGCATAACACCCGCTTCACCTGCACCAACGATCAACACGCGCTTTTTCGAAGGGCTCGTCTGCACCGTGTTTTTGAACCTCTTCCACGCCCAAAAAAGCCGGCTGCCCACCAACAGTACCGTACTTGCGAGGACCATCATGGCACCCACGGATCTGGGGAGGACTATACCCCTGTAAAGATAAAAGGTGGCTATATGTATCAAATAAGCGATGGCGGCAGCACGCACGATCTTGAACATGTCTTTCGCGTCGGCATATGCCCAGACGACTCTGTAGATGCCGTTGAAGATGTAGGAAAGTGCATAGATGACGATACCTGTGGCAACTGCTGGAAAGTACTTTAAAATGGAAGCATAATCGAACCCGAAACGAAAGAACAATGCTACCAAGCCAGATACGAAGGTGAGGACCACGTCGATCGCAAAGAGCGCCACTCTCCGCTTAAGCATTCACTTCACCACCGGGTTGTCAGTTGCAATTTGAATTCGGGTATGATACCATAGCGGGCAAGAGTTTCTCGAACATCTCGTTTTGCGTAAACTCGCACCAACTGTATCAGATTGCTTGATAACAATCTGTAAGTGGGATAAAGTTTCTCGAAATCTTCAAAACTCATCACTCTGCCACTTTTCTCATCTACCAAGTAAACACCACTTCCGGTGAATTCCTCTGGATGCATGAGACTGAGTTTGTAAGGTGTGTCCACGACGAAGATGTTTTCGAAATCCTCCAGAACTTTTTCGAGAACTCTTCGATCCTCTGGAGGTATCTCTCGTTCGTCCAGAACATCTTTCAGTTTCCGTTTCATCCTTTCCATTATGTCTTGGGCAACGCTGTAGCTCACCACCGTTGGATCCACCCCAGTAGTGGATATGGGGCGTTCTACTACGAGCTTCCATAGATCCCTTCTCGTTAAACGAAGGAGTACGCGTTTGGCCTCCACTATCGACGCCTCTTCCTGCGAGAGAAGACCCAAAAGTTCTCGTTCACCTTCCAGTAGCCCTTTTCTCACAGTGGATACGTCAATGTTTTTTTCGACGGCAAGCCGATCGACGAGTTTCTCGAAGATCAACCCTATTTCATTCAAAATCCTGTGATCTGTTAACTCCATGAACGCATCGAGATCGTGGATACGTTCTTTAAACCGTAGGGCATCGTAAGAAAGTTCAAGTATACGCTGGATCATCAAATCAGCTGCCCGAGAAGTCTTGTGAAAGTAAACGTTCTTGTACATCATGAAACGAGCGAAAAGGACTGTGTAGATGTCATCGATGACCTTGATACTATAACCGAGTCTCTCCTTGCCATCGTTTGCAACGAGAGCGTAAGCCACTAACCTGTCTAAAGCCCCCGTTCCGAAGTGCCTCGTCCCGCTAAAGTATGAGTCCCTTAACACGAAGTCAAGCCTGTCCGCACCGAGTGGCCCCTGCACGATGTTGAACTCCACTGTAGCTTCTTCTTCCCCATCGAAAACTGCCACCACGCCTTCCAAAAGCTTTCTAACCGCATCTACTATATCCCCACTGGAAAGCCCCAGAAGTTCCAACTCTTCTTTGACCGCATTCAGTACCCGTGGATCCCCCGTCCATCGAAGACGTTCTTCGATCTCATCTGGAAGATATTCCAGAACTATTCGCCTTCTGTGGTCATCGTGGCCTCTCTCCACTCCAGCCTTCGGAAAGGCCACTTCATCAAACTGATGGCTGTATGGTCCATGACCAACGTCATGGAGAAGACCTGCCATTCTGAGAAGTCTGAAGCGGTAATAGTCACCAGGAAAAAGACGCTCAGCATAAAGTCCACAGATGTGCATAGTTCCCAAGGAATGAAGAAAGCGCGTGTGGGTGGCACCTGGATAGACGAACTCAGCTCCCGCGAGCTGTGAAAGGAATCTCAAACGCTGGACCGGTTTCGTGTCCACCACTATCATTTCGAGAGGATAGAGCCATATCTCACCATGTACCGGATCTCTCGAAACCTTGTGATACAACTTTTCCATTCCCTTCACTCCCGTTTGAAAACGAGAAGTCCCGTCGGTACAGGGATCTCCTTGTTCGGATTCTTGTTGACGACCTGACCCTTCACTACCAGGACGGAAGAACCGCCACCATCCAGTGCCATGGCATCTTTGAAGTCATAGCGGAGCATCAGCTCCACAAGCTTATCGTAATTTGGACCTCTTATTTTCTCGCCAGATATGGTCATGAAGGCAATCTTGCCAGAGTTAGTGATCCCAACAACAGTCCTCGGAGCGTAGGAATCGGTCACATAAGACGAGTAGAGTGCCTTTTCTTCCGCATAGTTCGGTACGGGTGAACCATCTTCAATCAACAATGGACCGCCCTCCACGGCAAAATCCACTTCCCTTGTACCTTCTAAATCGCTTATTTCGATGATTCTGAAGGGATCCCCCACTCTCACAGCCTGCAGTAGCTCGGCGTACTTGTCGCTCACCATGAAGACGTACTTCCCAGATTCGATACGCTGGACATACCCCTTCGCTTCGATCCAGGTACCGTTTCCAACGAAATACTGGAACCCTTCTCTGGAAGGTATCTCGTCACTATACTCGGATGTGAAAAGCAATGCGTCGCCTTTTGCAGGCGTGTTGACACCCTTTACGTAGAAGAGAACGGTACCGAGACGAATGTTCATCTCATATCGAACACGTCTGATCTGGTACTTTCCATCCTTCGTTTTCAAGAAAACAGGTCTCACGGAGAAAGGTAAGTGAAGAACGTGCCCATCTTTCACGATGAATCCAATTGGAAACATAGTGGCGGGGTCAAAATACCCACCGTTGAGTCCTGCGATGGCACCCGTCCTCGCAACCATATCAGTGACCTTCTCGCCTCCGCCCACCTTTCCATTTGCCAGCTCTAACTTTACGTCGAATCGTGTGGGATCGATTTCCAGAACGTTCAACGTCAGGGTAGCACCATCCAAGCCTTCTACCTTTCTATACCATGTCAGTCCCTCGTCGATCTTTTCGTAGAGATCGTAACCTGGAGGAGGGCCAAAGGAAACACGCAAAGATCGTCCAAGGACCGCATGTTGTAACCGATGAGCCTCTATCTCTTTGAAGAAAAGTCGAACTCTCTTCGTATCGTCGTCGTACTCAACCTGAGGTGTTTCCAACTTCAGGAGGGCATTCGCGATTCCATTCACCGGGGCGATCTCCAATACCACTCCAGTTTTCTCAGGCTCAACGGTGATCATGGACGGAACGATCTCTTTATCGAAAAGGAGCTCCAACCCTTCCTCACTTTCATACAGCTCTGTGAGAACGGGAAAGGCTCTACCCAAAAAGACGAAGTCACCCTTCTGATAGCTGAGTAATCCTAAGAAATCTTGAACGAACTCGAGATTAACCATCAATGTGGTTTTCGTCCCTTCACGCGTGATAAAACATCCCTTTGGATGGTCCTCCAAAAAGTTGAGTGTCACATTACCTGTAGAACCGTCGAGAAAGGCAATGTCCTTTCGCGCGTTGACCATGTAACCAGCATCTCCTACCGTCGTGAGGGTGAAGGCTTTCGCAAAAGAGGTTACCGACTCGACAGGTATATAAATCCTCGAATCACGCACATCGTACTTCCCCGTAACGGTATCCCCGTTAGAAAAGACCACTAACCTTCCTGCCAGAATCATCGATGCGAGTGTGAGTAATATCGAGACTGCCAAAAAGAAACGTAGAACTTTCATTCGATCACCTCGCGAATGATGGGCACGGCTTCAGGTGTCTCCTCTCCCAACTCGTACGCGCTTGACACGAGGTACCTCGCTCTTTCCAAATCGCTTTTCGATGAGAAGTAGAGTCTCGCAAAGGGTTCCCCTATTTCAATTCTCTCTCCGCGTTTCTTTAAAACTTCCACACCTACCGAGTGATCTATTCGATCTTCCTTGGCGGATCTTCCACCACCCAGAACCATGGACGCAACACCGATCTTCTCTGCATCTATCCGCACGACGCGCCCCGCTTTACTCGCTTTTATCTCCTCTGTCTTGCGTGATATGGGCAAGACGGCTTCGGGATCGTCGAGCACGCGGGTGTCTCCCCCTTGAGCTTTCACCATCTCCCGGAATTTCTCCACCGCGCTTCCATCTGCTACCCTCTTTCTCACCTCTTCGATAGCTTTCTCTAAGGATTCGAAAAGCCCTCCGGCTACCAACATCCATCCTGCCAAATTTACACAGAGCTCTTCAAAATCTTCGGGGCCTTCTCCCTGAAGCGTTCGCACGGCCTCCAGCACCTCAAGACTGTTTCCCACCATCGTACCCAGTGGCTGATCCATATCGGTAATGAGCGCGATGGTTCTTCGATCATGCTGTTTGCCGATGGAGACCAAAAGCTTTGCAAGTTTTTGCGCATTCTCCAGATCCTTCATGAAAGCTCCACTACCCACTTTTACATCCAACACGATGGCGTCACTTCCGATCGAAAGCTTCTTACTCATAATGCTACTGGCAATCAGAGAAACCTCGTCCACAGTGGCTGTACTGTCTCTTAGGGCATATATCTTCTTATCGGCTGGAGCAATCTTCCCCGTTTGCCCGGCAATGGCAATCCCTATGCTTCTCACCTGTTTGATAAAATCTTCTCGTGAAAGTGCCGTTCTGAATCCGGGAATGGATTCCAGCTTGTCTATAGTCCCACCGGTGTGTCCAAGTGCCCGACCTGAAAGCTTTGCGAATGGGAGCCCACATGATGCCACCAGCGGTCCCACTACGAGTGTCGTTTTGTCTCCCACGCCGCCAGTAGAGTGCTTGTCCACCTTCGGCCCAGGGATCTCAGAAAGATCGAGAAACTCTCCCGATTTCGCCATGATTTCAGTGAGATAGTAGGTCTCCCGCTCGCTCATATGCCTGAAATAGACCGCCATGAGAAAGGCTGCCATTTGATAGTCCGGTACCCTTTCTGAAAGATAGCCTTCGATCAGGCTTCTGATTTCATCCCTAGTCAACTCGGCTCCATCACGTTTCTTCTGAATCAGCTCTACTGCTCTCATTCTCGGCACCTCCAACTGGCGGAAAGCTTATTCTAAAGAGCGTTCCCACACCCACCTCACTGCGTACGTCGATCATGGCTCCGTGCTTCTCTGCGATCTCCTTCGTGATCGCCAACCCAAGTCCAGCCCCTCCCAAACTCCGAGCACGATGCTTATCCACCCTATAAAACCTTCTGAAGAGCCTGTTGATCGATGACTCTGGGATTCCAATGCCCGTATCTTCTATCTCCAACACGGCCCCTCCGTTCTCGCTCCCATAAAGCCTAACACTGACCAATTTTTCACCGCTCTCTTTCACGGAGGTATACTTCACCGCATTGTCCACAAGGTTGAGAATCATCTGGACAATACGATCATAATCTCCCACAATTTCAACGCCTTCTTCCAGATCCGTTTCGAGTGTAACACCCAAATTCTCCGCTATGGGTTTGACAATGTAGAGCACGTGTTCAACCGCCTCACTCAGGGGGAAGCGCTCCATGGATAGCTTCACTTTACCAGATTCCAGCTTTTGAAGATCGAGAAGATCGTTTATCAGTCTACTCATTCTTGCTGATTCCTCTTCAATAGTCTTGAGAAACTTGACGGCAGCTTCCTTGTCTTCCAAACCTCCATCAAGCAAGGTCTCGGCGTAACCGTGAATGGAGGTCAGGGGCGTTCGAAGCTCGTGAGTGACATCAGCCACGAACTCCCTCAACATGCGCTCAGCTTCTCGTTCGTTGCTGACGTCATGAAGCACTATCACCGCTTGGCGTTTCCCATCTGGCAGAATCACGGGTGTTACAGAAAACTGTAAATGCCTACGCTTCCTGTGGAAGGTGAACTCTCCTTGGATGGTTTTCTCACTCTCGAAAGCGCTTTTCACCGCATCAAGAATGGGAAAGGACTCATGGAGTTCCTCCAATTTCTCTTCCTTTCCCGATACGTCGAGAAGTTCTTTCGCTCGTCTATTGGCGAAAAGTATCTCCCCGTCTTCTCCCACCGTGATCATGCCGTCCACTACACTGTTGATTATCTCCAGATCGTTTTGGCGCTTTATCCTTTCCAGATCGAGCTCCTTCGACAACTGCTCAAGTCGCTTGGCTATCGCTTCTACATGATACCAAAGAGAAGAATCTTCCTGCATCCCGCTTAACGAGGCCAGCCTTTTACGGAGTTTTTCTTCTCGACTAGCGCAAAGGCGGTGGTCCACTCTCCAAGCAACCACCGCCACCAAAAGCGCTATGGTCAATACTAAAAGCAACTATTGGCACCTCTTATTCCTTTCCCGGGTCTTTGAACTTATAGCCTTTGCCCCGAACTGTCAAGATGTACTTCGGGTTGGACGGATCTTCCTCGATTTTCGTTCTCAACCTCCTTATGTGCACATCGACGGTTCTCGTGTCACCATAATAATCGAATCCCCAAAGCCTGTCGAGGAGCACTTCCCTAGTGAAAACCTTGCCTTCGTTCTCCGCCAGGAATCTCAGCAAATCGAATTCCAGAGGAGTCAGATTCACAAGTTTTCCCCGAACCCGTACTTCGTATCTCTCTACATCAATCTCCAAATCCTTGGCCACGATTTTCTTGGGTTTCTCCTCTGGGATCTTCAATCCTCCCTCGGCCCTTCTAAAGACTGCTTTGATGCGTGCTGAAAGCTCTCGGATACTGAAGGGCTTGGTGATGTAGTCGTCACCACCGATCTCCAGCCCCAAGACCTTGTCGAATTCCTCCGACTTGGCGCTGAGGAAGATCACCGGAACCGTTCTGTAATCTTCCATGGATCTCAGCGTTCTCACGAGCTCGAATCCGTCCATACCCGGTAGCATGATGTCCACAATAAACATGTCTACAGGTTCGTTTCGGGCTATCTTCAGCGCTTCATCGGCATCGTAGGCTTTCAAAATCTCGTATCCTTCCTTTGTGAGGTTGTATGATATGAGCTCTACTATCGACGGTTCGTCATCAACAACCAGTATCTTCTTCCGCATCATGCACATGCCTCCCTTCAAAATTGTGTATTTGCACCGCCATTGTTCTCCCCTCTCATCTTTTCTTCCAAAATACTAAGCAGTTCACCTTCTCTCGCGTTGGATATGCGATACTGGAGCATACTCCTTTTCAAGCTTTCGAATTTTGGATGAGTTCCTTCCTCCCATAGCCTCCGTCTGAGAAATCTTTCTCGACGCTTTAATTCTTTCATATCGAGCATCTTCAAACCTTCGAGAGGCGTTCCCGGCTTTGGTATCAAAGGAGTCAAACTAACACAAACTTCGCTGTACAGCTTTTTCGCCTCCCTTGCCAATTTCGCTATCTCCTCTAGATCCTCTTCTCCCTCCACAGGGGTGCCATAGATGAAGTACATCTTGAGTTTTCTCAGACCGTGTTGAGCTCCCAATCGCATCGCGTTGAGTATATGGGATTCGTTGAGACCCTTTCCCAAAAAATTTCTGACCTTCTGGCTTCCTCCTTCGGGTGCAATGGTGAATCCTCTCTGTCGCTTTGCCAATGCGCGTACCACTACCTCGTTGAGACGATCCGCTCTCATGGACGAAAAGGAAACGTCGATATCCCTTGCGTAAAGATACTCAGCAATGGTTTCCACCTCGGGATGATCCACCACGGTTGGACCAACAAGGCCTATCTTGTCGGTAAAGCACAGACCCTTGCGTAGTTCTTCCAATACCCACTGAAGGTCTGCATATCTGGCCGGCGTCATTCTATGACCAACCACACAGAATCTGCAAGCGCGTTTACAACCTCTCTCAACTTCCAGCAAGAACCTGTATCCAAAAGCTCCATTCTTGCTGAGAAACACGGATCTGGCGAAAGTCGTCGCACCTTCGTCTTTGCAGAGAAAACCTTCATCTCTATAAAGTTTCGATTTTACCAACACACCAGGTACCTCTGCAAGAGAGCCCATCAATCGATCTCTGCCATGTCCACTGGAGTTGAAAATCGTCCGCGTTAACTCCTCGACATTCGGCTCGAGTTCTCCTACATAGACTGCATCAAAGATATCCAACAAGGTCGGGGACATGAAATACGTTAAAGCACCCCCTACAACAGTGACAGGATGACGATGAGTTCTCCACTCCGGTCTCAGAGGAAGTCTCATCCTTGAAAAGATTTTGGCCACATTCAGTAGGTCGAGCTCGAAGTGTAACGATAAAAGCCAGAGCTTGATATCTTCTATTCGCCGAGGTCCATCGAGAGACTGCAAACGCCCTTCAGCTGTTTTGTAAACAAACCTATAGACTTTGAACCCTCGCTTCGAAAAGATTTCAAAGACCCTATTGAATCCAAGATTCGCAACCGCCAAAGAGTAATCGTTCGGGTATATCAGGGCCAATTCGCCCAACGTTTGTCCTTTCAGATCCAAAATCCGCGTCTCTGAAACTTCAGAGCTCCGCCGTTTTTTCATTCGCCTTTCTTCTCAGATAATTCAACGAGACCAAAACTCGCCTGAATCGGATCACCCCAACCTTTTCCAGATGATCGTAGACCTCGCAGAGGAAGTCCACATATCTGTCCGTTGCCTTTTCGATATAGAACTTACCGTGAATCGTAGCTCCGTAAGGTACGGGTGACAGGTGTTCTACGCTGGCCCAAGAAACCACCGTGGTGACCCCAGGTTCCATCAAGGGTTTTAGCAGATTGAAGCTTGCTCGAAAAACAATTTCCATCATGCCAGATGTAGCCAGTAGATGAAGAGAGAAAACCTCCTCATTCGAACGCCAGAGAAACTCCTCACTATCGATCTTCCATGAAAACGTGAAAGACTTACCCTCCAAGTTTTTCATCTTTACCCTCCAAGCCTTTATCAAGATTTCCACCATCTACGTTTACTCTTTCCAGAGCTTTACCTTCGGGCTCTACTTCCTCTTCTTCGATCTGCAACTCCCTCTTTAGAAGCTTTCTGAGCTCGCCTCCCTCGATTACCTCCTTGTCCAACAAGATTCTCACGACTTCGTCCAACTCTTTTCTGTGTGTGTTGAGTATCTCCTTAGCACGGTTGTAACATTTGTCCACTATTTCCCGTACCTCTTCGTCGATCTTGGCAGCGACTTCTTCACTGTAGTTGCGCATCCGCATCCAATCACGTCCCAAGAAGACCTCTTCTTCTTCACGACCCCAAGCCGACGGTCCAAGTTCTTCGGTCATTCCGAATTTACAAACCATTTGCCGTGCAATTTCCGTCGCTCTTTCTATGTCATTGGCAGAACCTGTAGTAATCTCTCCGATCGCTATTTCCTCGGCTGCCCTACCCCCCAGTAATCCTGTGATCTTGTCCAGCAATTCGGATCTCGTTGCCAGATACTTGTCCTCCAGGGGCAGTTGTAACGTGTAACCAAGTGCTCTGTAACCACGAGGGATTATAGATATTCTGTGGACAGGATCAGCGTTAGGAAGAAGCGTCGAAACGATAGCATGCCCAACTTCGTGGTAGGCGATCGTCTTCTTCTCCTTTGGACTGATAACTCGTGACTTTCTGGCTGGACCCGCGATCACCACGTCTACAGCTTCTTCAAACTCATCCATGGTAATCTTTTGCCTGCCACGCCTGGCTGCCAAGAGCGCTGCTTCATTCACCAAGTTCTCCAGATCCGCACCCACAAACCCTGGTGTCCGGCGTGCCAGCACCTCTATATCGACGTCCTCTGCTATGGGCTTACCACGCATGTGTATCTTCAGTATCTCCACACGACCCCTGAGATCTGGGGGATCCACCACGATTTTTTTGTCGAAACGCCCAGGACGCAAGAGAGCCTTGTCGAGTATGTCGGGGCGGTTCGTTGCAGCCATCACGATTATTCCCTCATTGGGATCGAACCCGTCCATCTCCACCAAAAGCTGATTCAATGTTTGCTCCCTCTCGTCATGACCGCCTCCCAGACCGGCACCCCTTTGTCTGCCAACTGCATCCAGCTCGTCTATGAAGACGATGGCTGGAGCGTTCGCTTTGGCTTGATTGAAGAGATCTCTCACTCTCGCCGCACCGACACCCACGAAAAGCTCGACGAAGTCTGACCCGCTGATGTAGAAGAAAGGGACACCTGCCTCTCCCGCAACGGCTCTTGCGAGAAGCGTTTTACCCGTACCTGGAGGCCCCACAAGAAGTATTCCTTTTGGAACTCGTGCTCCCATCGAGTTGAACGCACGCGGATTCTTCAAGTACTCGACCACCATTTGGAGCTCCTCAACAGCCTCATCCACTCCGGCAACATCTTTGAAAGTCACCCTTTTTTCCTGGGGTTTGAACTTTCGCGCGGGACTTTTGGTAAAAGTAAAGGCTTGTGAGTTCCTGCCTGAGAAGGTTCTCATCATGAACATCCAGATCAGCACTAGAAAAACGAAGGGTAACACCGTTCCAAGAACGTTAACCCACCATGTTTTGCCTATATTGTTTTCGGCAATCACACGCACACCCTTGTCAGCAAGTGTTTTGACCATATCACTGTCGTTGAGCAACCACGGGGCATTGAATTCATAGACGTCTCCGGAAGCTGAAACGGCCTTCACGGCACCATCGTCCCGGACACGCACCTCCACTATCTTCTGTTCCGGCCTATCGGGAGCTTCCACCATTTTTAAAAAATCCGTGAAAGCGATGGTTTTGGTCGTTTGGGGCGGTGCAAAGAGTGATCTCAGTGCCATGAAGAGTAGCACCACCATCAAGGCGTAGATTATGACTACTCCAAGCTTAGGTTTCAATACTTCCACCTCTCAGTTTCATCACGTAGTTAACAATCCTCCCAGATTTCGGAATTTCATCGGACACCGCAACACCCGGTATCCACAGTACCCTTTCACGATCATCCAATACACAGGGCCATATCCCCCTAAAGAGCTTGGGTATCCCTTGCTCTCTCAAGAGATCTCGAACGCTCCGTCGGTGTCCTCGCAATTTGAACTTCTCAATCTCCAAAGCTTTCGTTACTCTCGCTTTACCACCTTCCAACGGAAGTACTACCTTCAACAGATCTTGTATCTTCTGCTCGGATACGGGCTCGCTCGCTACGGAGCGTCTCACAACGAGTTCGAAGGGGCCAAAAACGAACGTACCGGGTTTATTCACTTGGAAGACACTCCATTCTCGACAATACCGCTTGTTCGAAACGTACAGCCTTCTTCCCGATCTTTCAAAAACTACTCCATCTTCCACTTCGATAATCCAAGAAATTCCTGTTTTAAGCGCTTTCAACACCGCTTCCATCCTTTCAAGGCTCGGACCATATCCTTTGGGTGAAAAGTGCAACGCCAGATATCTCAACACCTCTTTAAGAACGAACCCGTCCAAAAGAATCAGCTCTCCAACCGGTAACTCTTGCCACAATCCTAAACATCCGGGTCTAACATGTTTTCTTACGAATCCGGTTACTTCGTTGTCAAGATGCTCCACCAGCTCGCGCATAAGTCTGTGAAACCTTGCAAAAGACAAATGCAGCTTTGGATTGATTAGCTTCAATTGTGTCACAACGAGATGTCTGATTAAATTTCTGGGAATCTTAATGTCAAAATTAGTACGATCAACCCTGTACGGTATCCCTTTTATTGTAACATAACTCCGTAGTTCGGAAGAGGAAAAATCGAGAAGAGGTCTGATAAAGGCTCCATCCTTAGGCTTCATGGCCACCAATCCCTTAGGACCAGTTCCCCTCACCAAACGGTAGAGAATCGTTTCTACGAGATCATCGAGATTGTGAGCCAATGCAACGGCATTCGCGTTGGTCTTAAGACGTACCTCTTCAAAAAAATCGTATCTCGCCTTCCTTCCAGCTTCCTCTAAAGAGAGCCCTTCAACGCGAGCGAAGCGTGCCACGTCGCACTCCTTTACAAAAACTTCGATTCCCCGTTTTAAAAGGAAGTCTTCAACGAATCTCGCGTCGTCATCTGCTTCCTCCCTCAGTTTGTGGTTTAGATGGGCACCAACAAGTTCTAAGCGGTACTGGGGTGCAATTCGAGTGAAGAGATCCAGCATAGCCATGGAATCGGCCCCTCCGCTAATGGCCAAAACGAGTGTGTCACCCTTCTTCACCAAAGCTTCCTCTTCGAGAAACCTCGTGAACCGCTCGATCAGGTCCTCCACGGTACCCCCCCAAAAAAGAAAGCCCCTCCGGGGGCCTTTTGTTTTGGAGCCAGCGGAGGGACTCGAACCCTCAACCTACTCATTACGAATGAGCCGCTCTACCGATTGAGCTACGCTGGCTTTCCGTTGATATTCTATACCACCGGCGCCAAAAAGTCAAATGAAGCGGAGTGTGTTCGCCCCCCCTCTTTCCAAGAGGATGAAGTACAACACCGCGAATCATCCTTAGAAAGGAGGAAAATGAGCACAAAACCATCGTTGAAGAGATTATCCACAAACACGATTAAAAAATCGTTGCAATTAATCAAAAAACGACTGGAACAGTTCCCTTCCAAGATCAGTAACAACCAAAATCAGTAACAACCAACTATGTCAGCGACCTTTCTGGTTGTTACTGATTTTTGAGACACCTTATCTCTTTAAGACAAGATCACGCCGGCCAAAGCCATAGTACCTCGATTCCACGCCTGGTACCGTTTCTTCACTTTCCCACACAAAATGTGCTGAAAATCGTGTCGAGAAGATCCTCAGTGTAATTTCTCCCAGTGAGCTCGTCCAACGTTTCTATCGCTTGACGCACTTCCATCGCTACGATATCGTTGGGATATCCCGCCTTCAGTGCGTCTATTCCTCCGTAGATGCTGGAGAGACAACGACGAAGAGTTCCCACTTGGCGTTGGTTGATCAGGGTCGCTCCGGACGTTTCACCTACCAATTCCTTGATCGTCTCTTTCAAGTGATGTTCCAACTCTACGAGTCCTTCTCCTCTTAAGGCGGAAATGGTAACTATGTGAGCATCGGTGCCGAGTTCTTTCCGAATGGCTTCTGTATCCACCATTTCCACCACGTCGATCTTGTTTATCACCACCAAGTGAGGTTTGTCCAAGCGTGCGATCTCCTTCAATATGGTGTGGTCGTCTTCGTCGAGAGATCTGGAAGCATCCACTACGAAGAGGATCAGATCCGCTTTTCCAACTGCTCGGAGAGCACGTTCTACACCGATGCGCTCTACTCGATCTGTCGCCTTTCTTATACCAGCGGTGTCGGTGATTCGCAGAAGCATACCTCCTACTTCCACTAATTCTGTTATCGTGTCACGGGTAGTACCGGGAACTTCGGTCACGATGGCGCGATCTTCTTCTAAGAAACGATTCAACAAGGATGATTTCCCGACGTTAGGTTTTCCAGCAATCACCACTTCGAGCCCGGCTTGGTATTTCAAGGTCCTCTCGCTGGCTCGAAGTAGGGCTTCCACTCTCTCTCTAACTTTTTCCAACTCTTCCAACAGTTGAGTGGTATCGTTCGTCACTTCTTCGGGGTAATCCAGCTCCACATTCAAGGCGGCGGCTATCTGGATTAACGCGTTTCTGATAGGAGTCAAAGTCGGGAGGAGTTCCCCTTCCAGAGCGTTCATTGCCATCTTGTGCTGATAACTACTTTTGGCCTCTACCAAAGCTTCAACGGCCTCTGCTTGAGTGAGTGAAAGCTTGCCGTTGATTAGAGCCCTTTTCGTGAACTCACCGGGCAAAGCCATCCTCGCTCCAACTTCTAAGACAACCTTCAACACACTTTGGGGAACGAAGAATCCTCCATGTGTGAAGAACTCCACCATGTCTTCACCGGTGTAACTCTCCGGTGAAGCGTAGAAGATGGCGATAGCTCTGTCGAGAAGCTCTTGCGTACGGGGATCGAAGATTGGGACCAAAGTTGCCTTTCTCGGCTCTAATTCTCTATTTGTAAGAGCCCTCAAGATCTCTCTCGTTTGTGGACCCGAAACCCTTACACAAGCAATGGCCGCCTTGCCCAAAGCGGTAGCTATAGCGGCAATGGTGTCTTCAAAAAGAGTTTTGCAGCTCATCATCCCCACTCACAGAAGTTCTTTATAAAGAGGGAACCTCTCGCAGAGGTCCCTTACTTTGCTTCTGACATCGTTAACTACTTCCTCTGGTATCTTTCCTTCTTCGTCCTTTACGTGTTCGATCACCCTTGCCATGAGTTCGGCTATCTCTGTCATCTCGTTTTCTTTCATGCCACGAGTGGTCACCGCCGGTGTACCGATCCGTATCCCACTGGCGATGAAAGGAGAACGTGTCTCCTTCGGTATGGTATTTTTGTTGACCGTGATGCCAGCGGATTCCAACGCTCTTTCCACAGCTTTTCCCGTGAGATCGGGCGACTTGGCTGTAAGGTCCACTAAGAAGAGGTGGGTGTCAGTACCACCGGAGACAATCCGTAACCCTCGTTTGCCAAGCTCTTCAGCGAGTTTTTTGGCGTTGGTGACGATTTGACGTTGGTAGGTTTTGAAAGAATCGCTTAAGGCTTCTTTGAAACAAACCGCTTTGGCAGCGATCACATGCATCAATGGACCACCCTGTGTACCTGGAAAGACCATCTTGTTTATAGCTTTGTAGAGGTCCGGATCGTTGGTGAGAATCATGCCCCCGCGAGGGCCCCTCAAAGTTTTGTGGGTCGTGGTGGTCACGATGTGGGCATGCTCGACCGGGTTGGGATAGATCCCCGCTGCCACGAGCCCCGCAAAATGCGCCATGTCGACTATGAGATATGCTCCCACCAAATCGGCGATCTCTCTAAAGCGCTTGAAGTCAATGATTCGAGCGTAAGCGCTTCCACCCGCCACGATGATCCTCGGGTTGTGCTCCTTAGCGAGCCTTTCGACTTCGTCGTAGTCTATCTCTTCGGTCTCAGGACTCACACCGTAAGCCACGACTTTGAATAACTTCCCTGAGAAGTTCACAGGTGCTCCATGGGTGAGATGTCCTCCATGACTGAGCGACATACCCATCAGAACGTCACCTGGTTCGGCGACAGCAAGATAGGCTGCCATGTTGGCTTGAGAACCAGAATGGGGCTGAACATTGGCGTACTTGACATTGAAGAGCTTTTTGGCTCTTTCTCGGGCCAGCTCTTCAGCTCTGTCCACAAACTCACAACCGCCGTAATAACGGCGCTTCGGGTAACCCTCTGCGTACTTATTCGTGAGGACGCTCCCCATGGTTTCGATCACGGCACGTGAGGCGAAGTTCTCAGAGGCTATGAGTTCCAACGAGAATTCCTGCCTCTTGAGCTCGTCCATGAGAACTTCGTAAATATCTGGATCTGTCTGTCTAACTGCTTCCCACACTTTCGTTCCCTCCTTGCCTGAGAGACTGAGAATGCGAAGATGATAACACACGCTCGATCTTAACTTCCCTCCCTTTCACGAACACCGCAACAGGTTTGGGAAGTCTTCTCGGATCCTCTTCGTACACGACGAAATCTGCTAAATACCCTGGTTCCAATCTTCCCAACTTCTTAGACAGGTAAGGGCCGGAAACCTCGGATGCTGCGAAGGTATGGAG
>QNAP01000011.1 GCA_003641795.1 Thermotogae bacterium
ATGCTCACTCGGCGCTCGTGAGGCTGGATGAGCGTGTGGGATACCGTTAAGCGATTCATGTGAAGAGGCAGAGGTTTTCACATTGCAGAAAGCTTGTCTTGCGAAGCGCCGAAGCGAGCACTCATACAAACGGGCACCGAGCTACATGGACGTAGCGAGCATGAAGCTGAAACAGGATGTTGAATCTTCATGGCAGTGCCCGTTTGTGAGTGTGAGCGAGGAATAAAGCGAAGCACAACATGCTTTCTGCAATGTGAAAGAGAAAGAAGGAAGAAGTTTTTCGAACACACTCCGTCAACGTTGACAAACCTGATGGATGGTTGACCTTCGAAAGATCGTTTGACCGCCGCAACCTTCACAAGTATTACTTCAAATCGGCCCAACCCTTATTCAATTTGAACCAATCCGAGGGATTAGCAGTCTAATATGTGGACTGCTAAAACAAAAAAATAACTGAAGGAGGGGTATATATGCGCAATTTTGATCAGAAGCTCAGAAGAGCTATTGAAAGAATCCAGGAGATTCTGGAAGAGAGTCGACAGAACCTTTTTAGACCAGAGCATCTGGTAATGGCAATCTTTGAAGAGGATCAAGAACTCGCTACAGCTCTACAATCTAAAAACATCCCGGTGGAATCTGTAATCGAATCCCTTGAGACCGTTTCAGAGGAATACTCCGACATCTACTACGGGAGAGGTACTGAAATCTACATGTCCAGCGATCTAAGCAGAATACTCGAAATGGCAAGAAGAATTGCACGCACTTCCAAGCGCAAGAAAGTGAGTACGGTTGACGTGTTGAAAGCTGTTTTGAAGGATGGTTCCACAATCGCGGCTCGGATTTTGAGCTCCTACGGGATCAGCGAGGAATTGTTGGAAGAGGTGGAACTCAGTGTGAGTAGTTTCGAAGGACCGGACGGAGCCCTTTCGGAGTTCACCATCGATCTCACCCAGATGGCGCAAGAAGGCAAGTTGAGTCCTGTCATCGGTCGTGAAAAGGAAATCCAGCGAGTAATTGAGATATTGAAACGCAAGACCAAGAACAACCCAGTTCTCGTGGGTGATCCCGGGGTTGGCAAGACAGCCATAGTGGAAGGGTTGGCCCAGAGAATAGCAAAAGGGAGAGTCCCGGAAGACCTGAAGAACAAACGGATACTCGCGTTGGATCTTGGACGGATGATCGCGGGCACGAAGTACCGTGGGGAATTCGAAGAGAGGTTGAAATCTCTCGTTGATGCCGTCAAGTCAAGGCATGATATCATACTCTTCATCGACGAACTCCACACTGTTGTGGGTGCCGGAGCAGCAGAAGGAGCAATGGATGCTTCCAACATGCTGAAACCAGTGTTGGCACGCGGAGAGCTTAGGTGTATAGGTGCTACAACACTCGAAGAGTACAGAAAACACATCGAAAAGGACAAAGCTTTGGCACGAAGGTTCCAACCAGTGATTGTGGGTGAACCATCGCAAGAAGAAACTTTGGAAATACTCAAGGGACTCAAGAATTCTTACGAAAAACACCATGGTGTCACTATAGATGATAAGGCAATAGAATCAGCCGTGAAACTTTCTGCAAGATACATCACCGACAGATTTCTTCCGGACAAAGCTATCGATCTCATCGACGAGGCAGCAGCCAAGGTAGGATTGAGAAAACAGCGCACGAATCCAGAAGCTCTCGAAATGAAAAAGCGCATTGAAAGACTTGAAGAGGAGGTCAACGACCTTACGGTTCACTCTAAGTTCAAAGAAGCAGCGGAGAAGAAAACGGAGCTCTTCGAACTTAAGAAACGTTACGACGAGGAGTATGGCAAACACGAGCGCGGTATTGTGACAGAAGCGGACGTAGCCAGTGTTGTAGAAGACTGGACGGGCATTCCGACAAAGCAAATGTTTAAGGAAGAAAAAGAAAAACTCATGAAACTCGAAGAGATCCTTCACGAGCGCGTGGTTGGTCAAGATGAAGCGGTAAGAGTCGTGGCCCAAGCGGTTCGCAAAGCTCGGGCCGGGCTTAAGGATCCCAAACGTCCGATAGGATCGTTCTTATTCCTTGGCCCTACGGGTGTGGGCAAAACCCAACTGGCGCGCACGTTGGCAGAAGTGCTCTTTGGAAAAGAAAATGCCTTGATCCGTATTGATATGTCCGAGTATATGGAAAAACACAGCGTGTCAAGGCTCATAGGTTCACCGCCGGGTTACGTTGGTCACGAAGAGGGTGGTCAACTTACGGAAGCCGTGCGTCGCAGGCCTTACTCGGTCATACTCTTTGATGAAGTTGAGAAGGCACACCCGGACGTCTTCAACATCCTGCTTCAGCTTCTCGATGAAGGTCGCCTAACTGATGGAAAAGGTAACACCGTGGACTTCAAAAACACGATAGTGATCATGACAAGTAACGTAGCATCCCAGCATATTCTCGACGCACTGGAACACGGGAAATCTGTAGAAGAGATCGAACCGTTGGTGAGAGAGGAACTCAAGCGTCACTTCAAGCCGGAATTTCTCAACAGGATCGACGCCGTGCTTGTTTTCAAACCGCTCACCGAAAGCGAGATCGAACAGATCGTGGAGATCATGTTGAAAGAAGTCGAGAGAAGACTCGCGGATAAAAGCATCAAACTGATAGTGACCGACAAAGCGAAAAGGCACCTGGCGAAAAAGGGCTACGATCCCATCTTTGGTGCCAGACCCTTGAGGCGTACCATCGAAAGGCTCGTAGAAGTACCGCTTTCGGAGTTGATCATCGCGGGGAAAATCAGCGATGGTGACAGTGTTTTGGTCGATGAGAGGAACGGCATGATAGTCGTCGAACGATACGAGGAAGCAGTGTTGGAAAAGGCTTCCTAAAAACAACGATCAAGGTTATATACAGTATAAAGGCCGGCGAGCAATCAAGGCTCGTCGGCCTTTATTATAGTTTCCGCACGTGTTAAACTCGGTATGAAAGGAAAAAGCTTGGAGGTGGTGTTTTATGTTCGTGAGAGATGTCATGACGCCAAACCCAATAACCGTATCACCCAACACATCGTTTGCAGAGGCTATGGATATCATACGCAGAAGGAAAGTACGCAGACTCCCCGTGCTAAAAGATGAAAAGCTTGTGGGCATAGTGGTGGAAAAGGATCTCCTCTCCGCTTCCCCTTCTAAGGCTACCACTCTCGATGTTTGGGAAATCACGTCACTCCTACACAGATTAAAAGTAAAAGAGATTATGACTCGCGAGGTAATTACGGTTTCACCCGACACTCCCATCGAGGAAGCAGCGGTCATCATGGCAGACAAGAAAATAGGGGCCCTTCCCGTCGTCAAAAATGGAAAACTGGTGGGGATAATCACCGAAACCGACATCTTCAGGATTTTTGTGAATATGCTTGGAGCGCGGGAATCCGGTGTTAGATATGTTTTCAAGCTCAAGAACGTTCCTGGCCTCCTGGCCAAGATAACCACACTGATCTACGAAACTGGTGGCAACGTGATCTCGGTGGCGTCTTACGAAATCAATGAAGAAGAGTACTCCGTGGTGGTTAAAGCGAAGGGGATCGACGTAAGCGTCTTCGAAAAACGCTTTGAAAAGGAAATCGAAGGGGCTTCAATAATCGATCTAAGGTTCGTTTGAGCGTTTGCAACGGGTGGTGATTGATGTCGTGAGCATCGTCGGGTTGTGCGTAGGTTCTACCAGTGTCTCCTATTTCGATGGGAGCAGAGGAGTGAACCTACCACATAACGGTAACGCCTTCGGCGCTTTAAAAGGGCTGATTCCCAAGTTTTCTACACGTTCGAAGATCGTGACAACGGGCCGGAAATTTCGCAGATTGCTGAGGCTTCCTCAGATTTCAGAAGTCGAGGCGACAGAAATCGCCTACCGGGAACTACGAGAACATTACGGTGACGTTGAGGCCATCGTCAGTGTGGGTGGGGAAAACTTCGTTCTCTACAAACTCGACAAAGGCGGAAGTATCTCCGACGTGTACACGGGTAACAAATGCGCGTCGGGAACCGGTGAATTCTTTCTTCAACAGCTTCGTCGCATGGACATCCCGCTCGATTACGTATCTGAGGTCTCCACCGATGAAGTGTACCAGCTATCTTCCAGGTGTACAGTCTTTTGCAAGAGTGACTGCACCCATGCTCTAAACAAGGGTATTCCAAAGCCCTTCGTTCTGAACGGCTTGGGAAAGATCATGAGCGACAGAGTGACACAGTTAGCACACAAGGCAGAAGTCAAAAAGGTGATGCTCGTGGGTGGTGTCACCAAAAACGATTTGATGATGAAATACCTCAAACGGACATTGGATGTGGTGATACCCAAAGAAGCGCTTTACTTTGAAGCTTTCGGAGCTTGGCTATGGGGGTGCGAACATCACGAATCTCTTCCTAGGCTGGATGATCTTGACTCCATTTTTAAGGAAGCCGCTTCGAGTTTTCCCAAACACCCTCCTCTGTCAAAATACGTGGAGAACGTGGAGTTTAAGGATCTGCCATTCCAATCTCCAAAGTCTGGTGACGTCTGCATTTTAGGGATCGACGTAGGATCGACCACAACCAAGGCTGTATTGGTAAGAACACGGGATCGTGCTATTCTTGCGGGAGCTTATCTCAGAACTCTTGGCGATCCCGTGGGGGCAGCTCGAAAGTGTTACAGAGAGATCCGCGAAAAACTCGGAGAAACACCTGTGAAGATCGTATCTCTGGCGGTGACGGGTTCGGGCAGAAAGATCGTAGGACTTCATGGAGGGACCGAAGCGGTTTACAACGAGATCATGGCACACGCCAAGGCTGCGACATACTTCGATCCTGAGGTGGACACCATCTTTGAAATAGGAGGTCAGGATGCCAAATATACTTACTTGGTCAATGGTGTAGCAGTGGATTATGCGATGAACGAGGCGTGTTCTGCGGGCACAGGATCCTTTTTGGAAGAGGCAGCCAAAGAGTCCTTAAACATAGATTATACGGAAATAGGAGATCGGGCGCTCGAAGCAGAAGACCCCCCAAACTTCCGCGATCAGTGCGCTGCCTTTGTGAACAGCGACATCAAAACAGCCATACACGAAGGAATCAGCAAGGACGACATCTGTGCTGGATTGGTTTATTCGGTATGCATGAACTACCTAAACCGCGTAAAGGGTAACAGGCCAGTGGGAAGAAAGCTTTTTCTCCAAGGGGGTGTTTGTTACAACAAGGCTGTTCCCGTGGCCATGGCGGCGCTCACAGGGAAGAAGGTAGTGGTACCCCCTCATCCTGGGCTTATAGGAGCCTACGGTGTTGCTCTTATGGCACTCGAAAACATGGAAAGGGGACTTTTGAAACCCAGCAGTTTCGATCTCGACTGGCTCATAAAAAGGGAAGTGGTTTACAAGGGTCATTTCATCTGCCGCGGCGGTCGAGAAAAGTGTGATCGAAAGTGTCAGGTAAGCATCATAGAAATAGAAGGCAAACGCTATCCCTTCGGTGGTGCCTGCAACAAGTATGAAAACATCGTACGCCACGAGCATCACGATATCGCAGCTCACGATTATGTTTCAAAAAGGGAATCTTTGATCCTCCTATCAGCAGGTAGAGGAGAACCACAACAGCCTTCAAAGGGAAGGATCGGTCTAACGAAATCCTTTTCCATGAACGTGCTCATGCCACTTTTTTCCGCTTTCTTCAACGAGCTTGGTTACGAAGTGGTGCTACCTGAAAGATCGGATCCTGCGGGATGGGAGAGAAAGGGTGCAGAGTTCTGTTTCCCCGCTGAACTCGCCCATGGTTATCTTTACAACCTAATCGATAAGAGACTCGACCTCATCTTCCTTCCCAGAATTCGTGGGCTTAAAGTGGAGCATTCTGATAACTACAACGTCTTCTGCCCATTTGTACAGAGTGAGCCTGATTGGTTGAAGGCCGCTTTTCCAGAGGTTCACGAAAAGCTGCTGACTGTCAACATCGATTTCTCCAAGGGGTTCGAATCACAAAAGGGTGTGTTTGAAGAAATAGCCGTCAAGCTTGGACAAACGAAAGCTGAAGGCAGGGCAGCCTACATAAAGGCTGTGGCAGTTTACGAACAAAGAAAGGAGCAGATAAAAAGGCTTTGGAAGGATTTCCAGAGAAGGCTCGAAGATCTATCTTTCGGTGTGGTTTTGTTTGGCAGAGCGTACAACGCTTTCTCTTCCGATGCCAACATGGGTATTCCCAAGAAGTTCGCTTCCCGTGGTTTCCCCGTGATAACCTTCGACGCGCTTCCCTTTGAAGAGCACGCTGGATACCCCAACATGTACTGGACATGGGGAGAGATGATTGTCAAAGCCGCACGATTCGTGGCATCGCACGAAAAACTCTTTCCGGTTTACATAACCAACTTCAGTTGTGGACCAGATTCTTTCATAATTTCCTACTTCAGAGACATTATGGGAGAGAAACCATCACTCGTTCTCGAACTCGACAGTCACACGGCTGATGCGGGTATAGAAACGAGGATAGAAGCATTCATAGATGTCGTGAAAAGCTACTTAACATTGGGAAAGCGAGAGGTCAAAAGCGGAGATTTAAAGCGTCCGCGTGTGATCCTAGAAGGTGGCAAGATCAGCATAAAAACCAAGACGGGGGAGCTTGTGCCGCTTAACGATCCGAGGGTCAAACTCGTCTTTCCCACCATGGGCGAATTCGGAGCACAAGCTTTAGCTGCGGCTTTTGAACGTTTTGGAATCAGAACCCATGTCTGTTCACCGCCAAGCCACGAAGAGTTCAAGTTGGGCAGAGGGAATTCTCTATCGAAAGAATGTTTACCTCTTCAGTTGACTCTTGGTAGTTTGATACGTTATCTGCAACGTGAAAGAGACGAAGAATTGACGGTTTACTTCATGCCACAAACCAGTGGCCCTTGTAGATTTGGACAGTACAACGTTTACGTCAACCTGTGGTTGAAAAGAAACCGAATCAACGATGTGGTAACACTCAGCTTGAATTCTGAAAACGCTTACGGTGGGCTCAACGCCTCCCAAAAGCTACGACTCTGGTTAGCCATCGTAGTGAGCGATGTGTTCTGCGATGTGGCAAACGCGCTAAGGGTGCTCGCCTCTGATCGCAAGAAAGCGGAAACCGCTATTCGGCGCGCTGAGGAGGCGATTCTTGACTCGCTGAAGAACGATCCAACAAAGCGAGTCTATCAGCGTCTGGAAGAGGTCGTCTCCTTGTTGTCTTCGATCGAAAGATCCAGAGATTTTCACAGCGTGCCAAGAGTGTTGATCACCGGCGAAATCTACGTGCGACGCGACGAGTTTTCCAGAAAGCAATTGGAAGAGTATTTCGCCGAGCATGGAATTATGACCCACATTTCTCCAGTCCACGAATGGATCTACTACACCGACTATCTTTATATGAGAAAGTTCACCTCTCCAGACGATCAACCCGTGGAGAGATTCAAGAAATTCTTAGAAGTGGTCGCTAAGAAGCACGTTGAATGGAAGGTGAAGAAGGTATTCGAACGTACGGGGTTTTATCATCCCGTTTATGTGAACATGAAAAGAGTTATTGAAGCAGCAGAGCCATATTTGAATCCGCGACTCACTGGTGAAGCCATCATTACCGTTGGAACTATCCTACATCACATAGTCAAAGACTATCACGGCATAGTGGCGATAGGACCTTTTGGCTGTATGCCCACACGGATTGCCGAGGCGGTAACACAGAGGGCTCTCGAAGAATCCGCACGTAGATTGCTCATATCGTTAGGCCTGAATGATCACGTGGGTGACCTACCCGTCGTTTATATAGAGACTGATGGAAACCCTTTCACTCCGGTTATAGAGAACCGTTTGGAAGCTTTTGTGGTACGGGTAAAAAGATTGAGCAGAATTCTAAACGAGCTCACACGGAGAAACGAAAACATGATTGGCGCTTGATGTTTTTCCAAATGAGAAAAGATTACACCGGCATGTCGAATTGCCGGATATGTGTCTTCATGCGAAACTTCATGCGCATACTCTTCGCGGCCTCAGCAAGGGGACATTTCGCTTGTAGTACAGGTGAGGCTCCACAATCTTCTAACAATCTCCGATTTCAAGACCGTTGTGGTGCGTGTTACGATATATGGGAAGCAGAAATGGGAGGGGAAAGATGTGAAAGAGCTCGCCTTCGAGGATCTCGAATTAGGGTTTAATTTGGGCAAAATCGAGTCAACAAAGGCTATCTGTGGTGAATGTGGTTTTGTCGGTCAATCCAGGGCAGATGAAGCGCTAAGGACCGCACTTCAAGTTACTTCCCAAGGTTACCATGTCTATGTATCAGGACCAGCAGGAACGGGAAGACGTACCTTTGTGAGAACCGCCGTTAGGGCCTTTGCGGAGAAACTTCCGGTTCCACACGATCTGGTGTACGTGAACAATTTCGAGGACCATCTTCATCCGAACTTCATGGCGTTGCTTCCAGGCCAGGGAAGGAGTTTGAAGCTCGACATGAACAACCTGGTAACCGAAGCGGCCGAAGCGATACGCAGGACATTCGACAGCGAAGAGTACTCCAGACGGCGCTCTCAATTAGAGGAGGAGTATCTTAAGGAGAAGAAGCAGCTTTGGGAAGAACTGAGAGAAAAGGCGAGAAGTTTGGGATTTGACGTTCAGGTAACGCAGGCGGGGATCGTCAGTTTTCCTGTCATTGAGGATAAACCCATTCCTCCCGACGCTATAGAACACCTACCCGAGGAGACGAAGAAGCGAATCGAAGAGAACGGTACCAAGCTGAAGATACTCCTGGATGGCTCTCTCACGAAGTCTCGCTTTATCGACAGAGAGTTCAAAAGGCGGCTGCGTGATTTGGACAGATATGTAGCTATGTTCGCAGTTGGAAACATCTTCGCGGAGCTCGAGAAGAAGTATTCTAAGAATTCTGAGATCCTCGACTTCTTGAACGCAGTCAAAAACGACATGTTGGATAACTTGGAGCAGTTGCGTTCAGAAGAGACTGGAATCATAGAATACTTCAAACAACGATACGGTGTCAATTTGCTAGTAGACAATTCCGGACTTATAGGAGCACCCGTTGTGGAAGAGTTTCATCCCACTTACTCCAACCTCCTGGGCAAGATAGAGTATTACGCGCGCCAGGGTGTACTCCACACGGATTTCACCATGATCAGACCCGGAGCTGTTCACAAGGCAAATGGAGGCTTCCTGATTCTTGATGCTACGGAACTTCTGAAACAACCCCATGCGTGGGAAGGTCTCAAGAGGGTACTCGTCTCCCAACAGGCAAGGATTGAGAATCTCGAGGTGGCGCTGGGTATCAGTAATCTGCACACGCTGAGACCAGAACCCATCCCGCTTTCTTTCAAGGTCATACTCATCGGTCCGGAATGGGTCTACGAACTGATGTATGTTCATGACGAGGAGTTCAGAAAGCTCTTCGGTGTAAAGGTACCGTTCGATTGGAGCATGGAATTAAACGAGGACAACGTGGTTGACTTCGTTAATGTAGTAGCCTCGATAGTACAAGAAGAGGAATTGCTACCTTTCGATAAGAGTGGACTCGAAGAGGTACTTAAATACAGTGTACGTCTTTCTGGAGATCGAAGAAAGCTCAGTACCCGTTTTGGAATTGTTAGACGTTTACTAGTGGAATCTTCACACCAGGCAAAAGCGGATAACGCCGATACGGTCAGCGCAAAACACGTGCTCGAAGCTGTTAAAAAAGCTGAAAGAAGAGTCGATCTCTACGAAGAAAAGTTGAGAGAAGCCCTGATCAGGGGTGAACTCATGGTAGAAACTGAAGGCAAACGGACAGGGCAAGTCAACGGCCTCACAGTGCTCGAGCTTCCAGATCATACCTTCGGCGTACCGGTTCGTATCACCGCCAAGACTTTCCTGGGTAAACCTGGTGTGATCGACATCCAGCGCGAAGCAGATCTCAGTGGAAAGATACACAGCAAGGCGGTGATGACACTCGATGCCTATCTCAACTGGAAATATGGAAGGTGGGAACCCATTTCGCTCACGGCGACGTTGAGCTTCGAGCAGGTTTACTCCGTAGTGGAAGGGGACAGCGCTTCTCTTGCAGAAACATTAGCTTTACTTTCAGCCGTTTCTGGATTGCCAGCAAGGCAGGACATCGCCATCACAGGATCGATAAATCAGCATGGAGAAGTCCAGCCCGTTGGAGGCGTTACCCAAAAAGTGGAAGGGTTCTTCCGGCTTTGTGCCGAAAGAGGATTGACAGGAACCCAAGGCGTTATCATTCCTTCAAAGAATACGGATCATTTAATATTGAAAGACGAAGTTCTCGAAGCTGTTAGAGAGGATAAGTTTCACATCTGGACGGTGGACACCGTCGATGAAGCTGCCGAACTCGTCCTTGGTCAAAAGGCGGGACGGGAGTTGAAAAAGGGTGGGTTCAGTAAGGGTTCTATAAACGATTTGGTCTACAAGGCTTTAAAACGAGCGCGGGAACTCTCCGAAGAAGCAGGAAAGAAGCGCTCGGAAAAGAAAGGAGGAAGGAGTCGTGGAAAGAAATAAAATGATCAGAACCATCGTGATCGTTGCCATCATCGTGGCCATCGCGGGCTACTTTGCCAGCGGTGTTTACCAGATAGAACCATCTGAGGTAGGATTGGTAAAACGGTTTGGCAGATACGTGAGGATGGCAGGGCCGGGTATACATTACCACCTTCCCTATCCTTTCGAATCCGTCACCAAAACGGATGTCTTAACGTTGAGAAAGATCGAGATAGGATTCCGAACAGTTTCCACAGCACCTTTGACCTTCCGAGAGGAGCAGGAAGAATCGTTAATGCTCACGGGTGATGGGAACATTGCCAGCGTGGAGGCGGTGGTCCGCTACAGGGTGAAGGATCCAGCGAAGTTCGCGTTCAAAGTGTTGGACGATTACACACTCGTGAAGTTCTTCACAGAATCTGTCATCCGCGAAAAGGTGGCTGGTAGGACCATAGACGACGTTCTCACGAAGGAAAGAGATGTAATCGCCAACGAAGCCGCACAAAAAATCCAGGAGCTACTGGATGAGTTGGATGCAGGCATTTCAATCCAAGGTGTGTATCTGCAAGACGTTTCACCACCAGAACAGGTAGCCGATGCCTTCTACGATGTGATAAACGCTCTTCAAGACAAGGAGAAACTGATAAACGAGGCACAGAAATACGCCAACGACGTTATTCCGAAGGCAGAAGGTGAGGCTCAGAAAATATTGAACGAAGCCGAAGCCTACAGACAGGAGCAGATACTTCAAGCCCAGGGAGAAACAGCGAGATTTCTTCAGGTTTATGAGAAGTACAAAAAGGCTCCGGAGGTCACAAGACGGAGACTGTATCTAGAAGCTTTGGAAGAAATCTTAGGATCTCAGAAGGACGTGCTTCTACTCAGCCAATCTGGTCAGCTCAGCATCTTGAACCTCACCGATATCGAACGCCTTGTGGGAGGTGGTGAAAAATGATGGCGAAAATCGTTGGTGTTGTGATAATACTGGCGGTGCTCTTTCTGGTGATCCTCCCTTCCGCGTTCTTCATTGTGGACGAAACAAAACAGGCAGTGGTACTGAGGTTTGGTGAAATCAAGCAAGTTGTGACAAAAGCGGGACTTCATGTGAAAGCGCCGTTCATAGACAAAGTTGTCAAGCTGGAGAAGCGCTTCCAGATGTACGACGTCAAGCCCGATGTCATCTATACTGCTGACAAGAAGAACGTGGTGGTGGACACTTTTGCAGTCTGGCGGATAAGTGATCCCAAGGTTTTCATAGAATCCTTGAAGAATCTCGCGGTGGCCAAAACTCGCATCGACGATGTGGTCTATTCCCATGTGAGAGATATATTCGCCAAGCACCAGTTCGATGAGATCGTCTCTGAAAAGCGCGAGGCTCTCCTACAAGAGGTAACCAAGCGCTCTAAGCGCGACCTTCAAGACTTCGGCGTGGAGATCCTATCTGTTAGGGTTAAACGAACTGATCTGCCTGATGAAACCCTCAATGCGGTTTTCAACAGGATGAAGTCGGAACGTTATCAAAAGGCTGCTGCCATCAGGGCGGAAGGATCTCGGGAGGCCCAGAAGATCACCTCCGACGCAGATAGACAGGTGAGGATCATCGAAGCAGAAGCTCAAAAGAAAGCGGAAGAGTTAAAAGGTGAGGGTGAAGCCATAGCCTATGAAATATACGCCAGCGCCTACTCCCAGGACCCGGAGTTCTTTAGCTTTTGGAGATCACTCCAGGCTTACAGAAAAGCTATTCCGGGAGACTACATCATACTCGACGAACGATCGGAGTTTTTGAAGTACCTGTTGAACCCCACACAATGAGAGAAAGAGAGGAACGGAAGGAGGAAAGACTTGTGGCACTCGTTCTCGACTCGATTTCTTTGAGAAGGAATAATTCCTGGATCGTCAGAAACGTAACATTACGCTTCGATCGTGGAAAGACCTACGCTATTCTTGGGAATAACGGGGTGGGTAAGACGACCATCGTGAACATGATCATGGGCCTTGAAGGCTACAGAGAGCACGAGGGAAGGATATTTTTGGATGGTGAAGATATAACGGCACTTCCAGTCCACCAGAGGGCGAGAAAGGGTATTACGCTCCTGTGGCAAGAACCCGCGCGATTTCAGGGGCTGCGAGTTATCGAATATCTGACGTTGGGCGGAAAATTGGCCGTGAATCCCCGAATTTTGGAGGACGTACTCAAGGCCGTGGGGCTTAACGCTTCCTATCTGGAGAGGGAGATCGACGAGTCACTGAGCGGAGGAGAGCGTAAGAGAATCGAACTCGCGTCGGTACTTCTTTTGAAACCGAGGTATGCGATGCTTGACGAACCGGACTCTGGCATAGACCTGATGTCTACGGAAATGATCAAAGACATATTCCAAAGGTTGAAAACGGCCGGTTCAGCGGTGATCGCGGTTACCCATAGGGAAGAAATCGCCCTTCTCACAGATAAAGCTTTCCTCGTTTGTGGCGGTATGGTGGTCAAGGAAGATTCGCCTAAGGAGGTTTGCGAGTACTACAAAACGCTCTGCGATTGGTGCGATCATGTTAACAAGCCTGAGGAGGCGCAAATGGGATGAGAATCGGTTCTAATTACAGTAAGGAGTTTCAGAGGATCGTTGAAATCTACGAAAGAGCCGGTGGAGATGCGGCAAACCTGCTGAAGGGTGACGTCGCTTCCATAATCGTGAGTGGTCAGAAAGTACTTGGTTTGAACAATGTGAGAGGAGTCTCCATGGAAAGCTTTTCGAAGGATGACGTGGTAATTGTCAAGATCAATGTAGGCGATCGCGTACACATTCCCAGTCCCACTCATCTATGTGTGGGAGCGTTGGACAAGGTGGGAGAACAACGCATCAGGTTTGAGATAGAAGTGGGAGAAGAATCGGAGATCTCCTTCCTCTCTCATTGCTCTTTTCCCTTCGCTGATGACTTTGCTCACATCATGGAAGCAGTCTTCCATTTGAGAAAAGGTGCTAAGGTTTTTTACGAAGACCATCATTTTCACAGCGATAGTGGGGGCACGAAGGTGAGGACAAGCTACTCGGTGATACTGGATACTAAATCTCACTTCGAAAACAGATTCTACCTCACCAGAACGAGAGTGGGAAGATTAGAATTGGATATGGAAAGCCACAACAACGGCGAAGGATCGGTCGTACATTTGGAAACCAAGGTTTATGAACGAGCTGATGACCGAGTGGAGGTTAGAGAGAAACTTTACTTGAATGCACCAGAATCGTCTGGCATCTTGAAGACAGCCATATTTGCTACGGACAGCAGTTACGCCAATGTGGTGAATGAAGCGTATGGCAACGCCCCCCACGTACGCGGACATGTGGAATGCAGGGAGATAGTTAAAGGCGATGAGGTACAGGTAGGCACGATTCCTGTTCTGCGGATGAGGTACGATACCAGTGAACTTACCCATGAAGCGTCCATAGGAAGGGTCAATGCCAAGCAGCTTCAAACGCTTATGGCCAAGGGGCTGACGGAAGACGAAGCCACCGAACTCATCGTGAAGGGGATGTTGCGTTGAAAGAGGTCAGAAGGGTCAGAGTGGGAAACCTGGCACTCGGTGATGGGCGTGTGTACGTGCAGTCCATGACCAACGTGGACACAAAGGACGTGGAGGCTACAGTGCTACAAATAGAGAGGCTCGCGACGGTGGGATGCGAAATCGTGCGTGTTGCGGCGTATGATTTGGAAGCTGCAAACGCACTGAAAAGGATAAAAGAACGGATTTCGATTCCGCTTGTGGCTGATATACACTACGATGCGAAGATAGCCATCCGGGCCATCGAAGCTGGAGTGGACAAAATCAGAATCAATCCTGGGAACATACCCTCCAAGGCGTTGAAGGAAGTCGTCGCTGCAGCCAAGGAACATGGTGTAGCCATACGGGTCGGTGCCAATTCCGGTTCTTTGAAACGTGAGTTCTTAGAACACTACAGGGAAAAGCACGTAGCGTTGGCTGAAAGTGTTCTTGAACATGTGAGAGCTTTGGAAAGGCTGGGATTCGAAGATATCGTGGTCTCTGCGAAGTCTTCGGATGTTACGGAAACGGTGGAAGCGAATCGGTATGTCAGAAACAAGGTTGATTATCCACTGCACGTAGGGTTGACGGAAGCTGGCTATGGAAGTCAGGCCATCGTGAAATCCGCCATAGCCATAGGTACTCTACTGATGGAAGGCATCGGCGAGACCATCCGAGTCTCGTTGTCCGCAGATCCCGTGGAAGAGGTCAGGGTCGCCAAGTGGATACTCGGTTCTCTACATCTCAGGAAAGTGCCGGACCTAGTGGCGTGCCCCACCTGCGCGAGAGCGGAGATAGACGTGATGAAACTTGCTGAGAAAGTAATCGCACTGCTCGACAAATTCGATAAACCCATCAAAGTGGCGGTAATGGGATGCGTGGTCAACGGGATAGGAGAGGGCGCGGATGCGGATATAGGTGTTGCCGGAACAAAGAGCGGAGCGGTACTCATGAAAAAAGGACGGATCGTGGCCCAGGTTCCTCAAGATGAGATCTTTCAAGTTCTTCGGAGGGAAATTGAGAACTGGGAGGACTGGAGGGCATGACGAGAAGGAATCTTGGCGAATCACTTGTTGGTAGACAATCCGTTCAGATACACCACGGAAGTAATTTCTCTGAGTTGAAACTACCGGAGTTGATTCAATGCTTGTTAAGCTGACGGATGTAGGGTTTGAATGGTACGGTAGGGTTCTTTTCAAAGGCTTTACTGAAGTGATCAACCCTGGAGACAGGGTGGGATTGCTCGGCAGGAACGGATCTGGTAAGACCACTCTACTCAGACTGATACACGGAAGTCTCGAACCGACAGAAGGTGAGATCGAACGCGCAGGACACCTCAGGATAGGCTTTCACGAACAAATTCAAAGCAGCGAGAGAGAACTCTCGGTTTGGGAAGCCGTGAGAAAAGACCTTACTGGAGAAGATGCCGACAGGACAACCCGTTCTCTTCTCAAGGGTGTAGGATTCGATGAGGCTGGTTGGAACCGTCCACTTTGTAGCCTTAGCGGTGGTGAAAGCGGTAAGCTCAATTTGGCAAAGCTTCTTTCGAGGGAATGGGATCTCCTACTTCTTGACGAACCCACTAACCATTTGGACATCGCCAACATAGAGTGGCTAACAGAGCATCTCACCCGCTTTTACGGCTCGTTCATCGTGGTGAGTCATGATAGGTACTTCTTGAAATCCGTGTGTAACGCCTTCTGGGAAATCAGCGCGGGAAGGGTTTGGAGTTTTAAAGGCGATTACATGAAGTATTTGAAGGCCAGAGAACTCCTGAAGAAATCCAACATGAGGCGTGCTGAGAACTTGAGAAAAGAGATAGAGAGGCAGAAGCGTATTATAGAGATGTACAGGCGTTGGAACCGCGAGAATTTTCTAAAACAGGCACGAAGCAGAGAAAAGATGGTGACTCGCCTCGAAAAAGAGCTTTCAGAGATAGAGATTCCAGAATCAGAACCAGTTGTTCCCATGTCGTTACCTGAAGTGGAGAGGGCAGACTTCAAAGTGCTGGCGGTGGAAGATTTCGGTGTGGAACTTGGAGGAAAGTACATATTACAGAAAGTGAATCTCGAAATAAACAGGAATCAAAAGGTGGCCATTTTAGGGCGCAATGGTGCGGGCAAAACCACTTTTATCAAAGCAATAACGGGGCTCATTCCCTTCACCGGCAAGGTTGAATGGGGGACGAAGGTCAAATACTCACTGGTGGATCAGATGCTGGAAAATTTGGCCCCTGATCTAACAATCTTGGAACAAGCGTGGTCTAAGGCTCGAGATTGGCCCGATTGGAAAATCAGGGCTTATTTGGGAAGGTTTGGATTTACTGGAAATGAAGTCAAAAAGG
>QNAP01000012.1 GCA_003641795.1 Thermotogae bacterium
CTCACTCGGCGCTCGTGAGGCTGTGTAGTCGTGAGGGATTCTGGAATGGTGGGATGAAAGAGCTCGCTACATCCATGTAGCTCGGTGCCCGCTTGTACGAGTGCTCGCTTCGGCACTTCGCAAGACAAGCTTCCTGCAATGTGAAATCAGAGAAGAAGGCAAAGAAGTCCGTTCAGTGAGCGTGAATTGCCAGAAGCTATCCCTACCTTTGCCATTGTTGAGTTGTCTACAGCGACTGTTGTTACCATCCAGTTCTGAATCGATACGAGATGCCGCATAGCTTCAATAGGATGGAAGATTTCAAGTTGTCCTTGTCGTAATAAGCCTTTCTTCTACCTCTGCCTTGTTTGTTAATGGAGATGGAAGGCAAAAGCTTGTCCAGCTGCTCAATGACCTTTACAATATCGCCTTTTGAAAGTTCTTGTGGTACCATTCATTCGTGCTTTCTTTCCTATTCGAGATATTTCACTGGTACCGCCATTGAATGTGGGAGGCACACTTTTTTCGTGACACCCTATTATGACACCGTCATGGGCCATCGACGTACACGTTTGCGAGGAATGCTTGGAACCCACCAAAGTGTTAAAATAGTTCTGAAACTTACATGATGGGGGTGGAGTATGCCGCTTTATAGATTCTTGTGTCAAAACTGCGGGAAAGAGGAGCTCTTACTGTTGAAGATGGGGCAGGAGCCACCTTCCTGTCCAAATTGTGGAGGCCAGCTCGAAAAACAAATCAGCGTACCATCTTTGAAGTTAACGTCTGTGCGAAATGGACACGGTGAAATCGGTTCGTGCGGTTCTTGCTCGTCCGGGAATTGCACAAGTTGTGGATTGTGAAGATACCACGTAGCAGAGGGGAGGGACTACAGTGGCCGAGATTTCAGTGGTTGTCTTCAAAGTCGGAGATTCCGAGTTTGCCGCAGACATAGCCAACGTTGAGGGTATTGTCACTAAGGGGAAAGTGACCAAACTTCCACAGATGCCGGATTATGTGGAAGGAATCATGAATCTCCGGGGAGAAGTTCTTCCATTGATAAACCTCAAGAAGAAACTCAACCTGGATTTGCAAGGAACAGTGGACGAGTCCGAAAAGATCATGGTCGTCCACCTTGGTGACAAAAAGTACGGTTTCGTAATAGACGAGGTCGAGTCGGTTTCTAGGTTCCGACAAAGCGCCCTCGAGCCCGTTCCTGAATCCTTAGCTTCCAGCGAAGTCGGATATCTTGCTGGGATTATCAAAGAGGGAGATCGGATGATCATCCTTTTAGATCTTAAAAAGATTTTCACCACTCAAGAAAGAGTGGACATAGGGAGCGTGCTCAAGCAACTGTCGTGAGAAACATCGCAGTTGTAGATGCGGGAAGTTCTTCATTTATTCTGACTATACTTTTAGACTCCACGGAGATCATTGAAAAAGTCGAAACTGTGAAAATCGGATCCAAAACCGTCCATGGGAAAATCCCGGACGAGGCTATAGCAGAGGCAGCGGCCGTGTTGAAGAAGTTTGGATCACAAGCGCGAGAGTTCGGAATAAAGGAGCTTTGCGTCTTCGGCACCGGGATCTTCAGAGAAGCGAAAAACGGAAGAGAAGTGTTAGAGTGTCTCCTCGCTTCTACGGGGTGTAAAGGGAGGGTAATCACATCAAAAGAGGAGGCCGAACTTTCTTTTAGAGCCGCTGTTAGGGATTTTGGATGGAACCTCGCTGTCTTTGACGTGGGTGGAATCTCTGTGGAGTACGTTGCATCGAAGGGTGCGGAAAAGGAGATTTGGTCCAAGAAACTCGGTGCTGTAGTGGTGAGAGAGCGTTTTGAGCTTGTTCCTCCGTTTAGAGTTCGTGCAGTGAAGGAAGCGGTTCAAAGACTTAGTTTGGAACTCCAGCCCGCTGTTGTGCCAGATCGTGTTGCGGTGGTTGGAAGTGTGGGGGTGTTGGCCGTCGCATTTTTGGAAGGTGCCGAAAGGTTCGAATGGAGTTTACATGGCAAGAAGCTCAAAGAAGCGCATCTCGATGTGGTGATCGAGAAGGTATCAAGGATGATGCCTTATCAGATAGAGGAACGAGGGGAACTCTTCAAAGGCAGGGGTGACCTTTTTCCTGCTGGTCTGGTCATTTTGAAAGCCGCGATGAGGTCTGTAGGTCTTTCGGAAATCACAGTGAGTGCCAAAGGTTTCAGACACGAACTGGCACGCGTGTTGGTGGAGGGGAATGGTTTGGATGGTCTTCGTTTTTGACATAGACGGTACACTCTTGGAAGAGGGAAGCCGCTTGGATGAAAAAACGAGAGAGTTTCTCCTCACTCTTTCCCAGGATCATACTCTTATCTTTGCCAGTGGTCGGATGTACAGATCGATCCGTCAATTGCTGGAACGAGAATTTGGCAAGCTTTTCCCTGTCATTGCGTATAACGGGGCACTGATCGTGGATGAGACGGGAAAGGTTCTCCAAGAAGTCACACTCGATTCGAATGTGGCGGGGGGTATTATTGGATTTCTCAGAACCGTGGGTGTGCACAGACAAGCTTACGTGTGTGATGTGCTCTTTGTGGAAGAAAACAACGAAAAAGCGAAAGACTATGCTCGGCACTCGGATGTGGAATACGTGGTCGTGGACGATTTGGCGAAACTTTGCAAGCAGCACCCTCCTTTGAAACTCCTGGTAATAGATGAGGATCAGAGGAAGCTTTCAGACTTGGCGCGATCTTTGAAAGAGCGTTTTCCTGTGGACGCCTACGGATCTTTCCCGACGTATCTGGAAATCGTATCGCCAGAGATTGGAAAAGGGAAGGCTCTGGGTATTCTTGCTGAAGTTAAGGGCTTTTCACTTGCAGAAACCGTGGCCTTTGGAGACAGCGACAACGATCTGGAGCTGATAGAAACAGCGGCCGTTGGCGTGGCGGTTGGGAACGCCACAGAACATTTGAAATCCCGAGCGGATTACGTAACTCGAGCTCTCTTTGCTGAAGGGGTTGTAGAGGGTGTCGAAGCAGTTCTTGATGGTCATATCGTTTCTGGTCATTGAGCTGGGTATCCTTTTTTCAAGTGAGATGTTTCTGGTAGATGGCGGCGTTAACAACATCATCTTGACGAGTTTACCAGCTACTCCACTGCCAGCTTCTAAGGTAGCCGGTACGGATGTACTGCTGAACCTCTTGGTGCCGGACATGGAATACATAACTTTGGGATCGTGTTCTGATTTCTCTGCGGTTGAGAATCTTGGAAGGCAGATTGGAAGGTTGTTCAAAACAAAAGGGATCGATTTCTGGGTCTTTGGTTCTTTCAAGGTGATAGCGGATGATTCCAACGATGTTTTGAGCAGGGTTTCGAGGTCGCCCTTCTTGACAGCTCATGTAATGTCGACTCTTGCGCACGGGCTCCAGACTGCTGGAGTGGTACCGGTCTTCGATTTCAGGAAGGGATACGATGTTGATGTGTTGCAAGCCCTCATATCGCGAAGAGCAGTCTATCCATTCGTCGTTTCCAGTGATGAAGAGGCCAAAGAGATCTCGGGAATAGGATTTGTCAGGCCTTACTTTGTTGACACGGGTAATGTGTGGTTGCTTCACAACGGAAACTCCGTGCAGTTGGAGTATACGTGGAACGAGCTTCAAGAACCGGATTTGGAAGGAGCGAGAAAAGAGATTCTGCGCAAATCCATTGTTCTTTTAAAGCCGGAAGTGAGCAAAGGAAAGGGCAGAATCTTCATCAAAGAAATACCGGCAAAAGTACCACAAGAAGGGGGCGTTGTGATCTTTGCCAACGACACTTGGTTGATGGATTTGGCACGCGCTGTGTTAAGTGGTGCTGAACCCGCTACGGGAAGGAAGAGCTGGTGAGGGGGGTCCCGATGACATCGAAACCGATTTTGGAGACGAAGAGCTTAGTAGGGAAAGGAAAGTATGTTGGTAAGTTTTTGAGACGAGTGGAAGGTATGGAAAAAGTGATGGGCAAGGCCAAATATGTAGCTGACCTCAAAATGGATGGTATGCTGTATGTAAAACCCGTTTTGGCCTGTCATGCCCATGCCGTGGTAAGGGCAATCGATACCTCAAAAGCTGAGCGATTGCCAGGCGTTGTTCGTGTGGTCACCGCTGCGGACATTCCAGGCCAGAACGAGCTGGGAGAGGTCGTTCATGACTATCCCATGCTTGTGGCGGTGGGAGACAAAGTCAGATTCGATGGTGATATGGTTGCCCTCGTGGTGGCCAACACTGCGGAGGCTGCTCAACGAGGTGTGGAGAATGTGGATGTGAAGTACGAAGTCCTCCAACCCGTTTTAACCATCGATGAGGCCTTGAAGGATCAAATCCACGTGCATGAACCTTCCAACGTGCGCTATTTCCACAAAGTGCGCAAGGGAGATGTTGAGAAAGGATTTGCCCAGAGCGATTACGTATTCGAAGACACCTTTGAGGTGGGATATCAGGAGCACGCTTACTTGGAACCGCAGGGGATGATCGCGATCCCAGATATCGACGGGGGTATCACCATCTATGGTTCCATGCAATGCCCCTATTATGTTCAAAGCGCTGTTGCTCGTGTGTTGGGTTTCGATCTATCGAGGGTCAAAGTGGTCCAGACCGAAACTGGTGGAGCTTTTGGAGGAAAAGAAGATGTACCTTCCTACATTGCTGCTCCTGCGGCGTTGTGTGCCTACTTGACCGGCAAGCCGGTGAAGTTCGTGTTATCGCGCGAGGAAGATCTCCGCATGACCAGCAAGCGCCATCCTGTGCGTGTTTGGTTAAGAGTGGGCGTGAAAGAGGATGGCACCTTGATGGCTGTAGAAGCTAAGGTTTGGGGAGACATGGGCGCCCATGGGACTCTCAGCCCCATCGTTTTGTGGAGGAGCAACGTTCACGCTGCAGGATCTTACAGAGTGAATAACGTGAAAGTGGACGTGTGGGGTGTCTACACCAACAAAGTACCCACGGGAGCGTTTCGTGGGTTTGGCAGTCCTCAGGTTTTCTTCGCTTTCGAGTCCATGATGGATGAGATAGCTGGCCACCTCGGAATCGATAGACTCGCTTTTAGGCGGAAGAATGCCCTTTCTCCAGGAGAATCCACGGTGACCGGTCAAATCCTCGACGAAAGTACCGGTGCTCTCGAAACACTGCAGCAGGCAGAGGGGATGAGCAATTGGGATGATCTGCTGAAGAAAGTTGAGGAGTTCAATAGGAAGGATCCCTTGAAGAAAAAAGGGGTGGGTATTGCGCATATCCACTATGGTGTTTCCCTGGGAGCCATGGGGAATCCCCTCGATGCTTCAGGAGCATTTGTACAGGTATACAAAGACGGTAGGGTTGGGATTCACGTGGGCGGCACTGAGATGGGGCAAGGTATGAAGACCGCTATGGCTGCCATCGCGGCAGAAACGTTGGGACAGAAGATCGAAATGATCAAAGTTTACCAGCCTGACACGTCTTATGTACCCGATTCTGGGCCCACCGTTGCTTCGAGAACGACCCTCTTCAGTGGGAACGCCGTGCGCATGGCGTGCGAATCCTTAAGGGAACGAATGGTAAAAGCGTTTGCCGCGTTCATGGGGGTAAAGCCTTCACTGGTAGAGGTTTCCGATGGTAGATTTCGTTGCCCTGTTGGGGAAATGAGCTTTGAAGAAGCCGCCGCCATGTGCGACAAAGACAACGTACCTCTTTCGGAAACCGGATGGTTTGCTTCTCCAAAGCTTTCTTGGGATCCGGAAAAGGGTTTCGGTGATGCCTACCTAACCTATGCCTTCGCCACTCAAATCGTGGTGGTGGAGGTGGACATGATAACCGGTGCGGTGAAAGTGGAGAAGGTCTTCACGTCTCACGATGTTGGGCGTGCCATAAACCGCGACGCGGTGATCGGACAGATACAGGGGGGCTTTGTTCAAGGTATGGGGTACGCTTTAATGGAATTCGTCCAGTATGACGAGAGCGGGAGGATGCTTACTGAGAATTTCAACACTTACGTCATTCCCACCATCCACGAAACCCCGAAATTCGAGATAAGTCTCGTGGAAAAGCCTTTCAAACTCGGTCCGTACGGTGCCAAGGGCATCGGCGAACCCTCGCTGATTCCCACGCCCGCCGCTGTGGCAAACGCTGTATCCCACGCCATTGGCAAGCGCGTTAAGCGTTTACCCATGACTCCAGAGTACATCTTGAGCTTGATGGTTCGGGATGAAGGGGAGGTGGTGTGATGGTCACGAAGGAGTTAAAGCGCTTCAAGAAGGCCGGTGTTGATATCGTTATCGCGAAGGGAGACATAACGACCGAGAGGGTCGATGTCATAGTTAACGCTGCCAACTCACAGCTCAAACATGGAGGAGGAGTCGCCGGTGCAATAGTCAGAGCCGGCGGTCTATCGATACAGAAAGAGAGTGACGAGTACGTTGCCAAGCACGGTCCAGTGCCAACTGGTGGTGTCGCAGTCACGGGGGCGGGGAGCCTCCAAGCGAAGTATGTGATCCACGCCGTGGGTCCGATTTGGAAAGGCGGTAGAAATGGAGAAGATGAAAAGCTCGCCAGTGCTGTTTACAACAGCTTGAGAAAGGCACATGAGTTAGGGCTGCGCACTATTTCCATGCCTGCCATAAGCAGTGGTATCTTTGGATTTCCGAAAGAAAGATGCGCCGAGATCTTTTTCAAGACCATAGCACGCTTTTTGAAAGAACACAGAGAAATGAGTCTGAAAGAGATCAGGCTTTGCAATATAGACGAAGAAACGTGTGAGATCTTCCTCCAAAAGTCCGAGATCCTTCAGAAAGAGGAGGTATAGCACTTGGAATATATGAATTCGGAAGAGATCAGAGAGAGCTTTCTCAGATTTTTCGAATCCAAAGGGCACAAGGTTCTGCCGAGCGCATCACTCATACCCAGTGATCCCCAACTTCTCTTCACGGTTGCGGGTATGGTGCCTTTCAAGCCGATTTTTTGGGGTCTCGTGGAACCCACATACACGCGAGTAGCCACCTGTCAAAAATGTCTGCGTACCGTGGATATAGAGAACGTGGGGCTAACACCCAGACACAACACTTTCTTCGAAATGTTGGGAAACTTCTCTTTTGGTGATTACTTCAAGGAAGAGGCGATCGTCTGGGCTTGGGAATACGTGACAGACGTACTCAAAATTCCTCCCGAAAAACTCTGGGTATCCGTTTACGAGGAAGACGACGAGGCGTACCGCATCTGGGAAAAGATTGTGGGGGTCCCATCCTCGAAGATCCTCAGAATGGGCAAAGAGGACAACTTCTGGGGGCCGGCTGGTCCAACGGGTCCTTGCGGTCCGGATTCGGAGATCTTCTACGATCTGGGAGAGGGGGAGAACTGTCCAGATCCTGAGAACTGCACCCCCGCGTGTGATTGTGGAAGGTTCTTGGAAATTTGGAATCTGGTCTTCACCGAACTCTACCTGGACGAGCAAGGCAAGTACCATCCATTACCTAAAAAGAACATAGATACGGGAGCAGGGTTAGAACGAATGACTTGGGCGTTGCAAGGAGCAAAGAGCGTTTTTGATACCGATCTCTTCAGTTCCCTCATAACGCGCATAGAGGAGATTTCCGATGTGGGCTATGGGCATTCCCCCCAAAAGGACGTTTCCATCCGGGTTGTGGCAGATCACGCCCGCGCGATGGCTTTCGCCATCGCTGACGGAGTCTATCCGTCCAACGAAGGTAGAGGATACGTGCTCAGAAGAATCGTTCGTCGTGCCGTGAGGCACGGCTACCTTTTGGGTTTACGTTCCAGTTTTCTTCCCGATGTGATCGATGCCGTGATAGCCAAGATGTCGTCGGTGTATCCCGAGCTCAAGGAAAAACAAAAGCTGATCACTGAAGTGGTGGAAGCAGAAGAAAATCGGTTCTTCGCGACTCTGGAGAGGGGTATTGAATACCTCCGCAGGGCCATGGAGCGAGGCAAAGTCGATGCAGATACCGCATTCATGCTTTACGATACCTACGGTTTCCCATTGGACCTCACAGTAGAAATCGCCCGGGAATCAGGTGTGGATGTGGATACAGAAGGCTTTGAGGTACTCATGAACCAGCAACGGGAGCGGGCGAGGGGCGCAAGAGGGGAGAGAGAATACGCTCAAGTGCGTAGAGTTTACATCGATCTGAGTGATGGCTTGGAGACGGAGTTTGTGGGCTACGATGCCCTCAACTTCGAAACCGAAATCCTTTACCTGGTAAAAGGTGAGAAGATCGTCGATTGCGCAGTCGAGAGAGAAGAAGTGGAGCTGATCTTCGGCGCAACGCCTTTCTACGCCGAAAAGGGAGGGCAGGTCTCGGACAGTGGTCAAATAACCACCGACACGGGTAAGGCCGTCGTGCTAAGGGTGGAGAACCCTTACAAAGAGCTGGTAGTGCATCGGGTGAGGATCGAAGAAGGACGGTTGTGCAGAGGGCAAAGGGCTAAACTGCAAGTAGACCGTTGCCTACGCAAGGCCACTGCTCGCAATCATACTGCCACCCACTTGCTTCACGCGGCTTTGAGAAAGGTACTGGGCGATCACGTGAAACAGGCGGGTTCGTTAGTTGCGCCGGACAGGTTGAGGTTCGACTTCACCCATTACGCTTCTTTGAACGAGAAGGAAATTCTGGAAGTCGAAAGATTGGTAAATGAAGCAATTCTGGAAGATCTGCCTGTGGAGGTTGAGTGGAAACGTTTAGATGAAGCCTTGGCAGAGAACGTGGTGGCACTCTTCGAAGGGAAGTATGGTGATAAAGTACGGGTGGTGAAAGTGAAAGGTGTCAGCGCAGAGCTGTGTGGAGGAACGCATGTGAAGCGTACGGGAGAGATAGGCCTCTTCAAGATCGTCTCGGAGTCCGCCGTTTCCGCTGGAATCAGGCGCATCGAGGCCGTCACAGGCGTTGGAAGTTTGACCTACTTGGAGAAGTTGGAAGAAGAGTTGAAGAACGTTGCACAATTGCTGGATTGTGGGCTCTGGGATGTAGCCGATAGACTGTCGAAGCTCTTGGAAGAGAAGAGACACTTGGAGCGGCAGCTCAGAAGGTTGGAATCTTCCTCCTTGACCGATATACTAAGAAAAGCGGTAGAAGATGCGGAGAAACTGGATGGAATAAAGCTGGCCTATGCTGTACTCGAGGACGTTCCGCAAGATCTCCTCAGAAACGCGGTGGACACGTTAGTTGGCATGCTGAAAAGTGGTGTTGGTGTTATCTTCAACAAAACGGACGAGAAAGTTGGTTTCGTGGTGAAGCTCAGCAAAGATCTCGCGCAACGTTTCCACGCTGGACAGTTGGCAAGAGAAATGGCAAAGGTCCTTGGAGGAGGTGGAGGTGGTCGAGCGGATTTTGCCCAGGCTGGTGGCAAACTGCCTGAGAAGATCCCAGAGGCGGTGGAGGTTTTGAAGAGATCGATCGGGGGAAGTGATGGTCTCTGAAATCCCTTGAAGTCCTGGTTCTTGTGATTGCTGTTGGCATGATCTTCTTTGTGGCGTGTTCCGGTCCTTCGAGCTCGCAGGGAAGAGTGGAGCTTCCGCAGTTGGAAGGTCTGGAAACTTCCGAAAGCGGTGCCGGAATGAGAGCGGTCACCGAGGGTTATGGCTTAACACGTGAAGAAGCCGTACGTGATGCGTTGTTGAAGGCTGTGCAAGAAGCCCTCGGTTTTACCTTGACTGGAAGGACGGTGGTTTCCAACTACACCCTATTGGACAAAACGAGTTTCGCCAGGGTTAAAGGATATGTGAGGCACTACCGGGTGATCACCGAGTCAACTATGCAGACGGGCATAGTTGAAGTTAAGGTGGAGGCTTGGGTCTCTCAGAGCGTCGAGGAAGACGTCACCGAGTTGATACGCATGATGAACAAACCGAGAGTGGGGATCCTGGTTCTTGACGAAAGAGGAGAACTCTGTGAAACCGCTGTGACCACCGTTTCGAAGGTCTTCACCGATAAGGGATTCTACGTGGTGGCACCAAAACTGCACAATGGATTACGACTTTCTTCGTTTGATGATCTAACTCCCGCAGTGATACTCTTGTTAGGTGAAGGGATCGATGTAGACATGCTGATCTTTGGTCGTGTTGCATCCAGTGATCTTGGCGATGTGTTGGGCTATGGTTTTAAATCCTCGCGGAGCAGTCTTCGACTCCAAGGATACTGGGTGGGTTCCCAGGAGCTCGTGGCGAGCCGTTTGGGAGAAGTTGGGGCTGCAGACATTTCCCAAACGGTGGCGCGAGAAAAGTCTATCCGGCAAGTGGCGGAAACGGTGGCCACTCTCTTCATAGAAGATTTACTCGGAAAATGGCTCGAAATGAGTGGTAGCGGTTTCACCGTGAGGTTTGTCTTGACGGATTTGGACTACGACACTTACCAAAAGTTGAGAGAGCGTCTCGGCTACGTTCAGTTTGTGGCCGGGGTTTATCCGAGGGAGTACGATTCCAACAGAAGTATGGCGATCCTCGATGTGGAGTTGATGGGCAATCCCGAGTGGGTGCTTAGGAGTCTTGAAGTGAGCTTGGGGTTGCATTTTAAGGTGAAGAAGATGAGTCTCACCAAGGTTATCGCTGAAGTTGAGAGGGGATGGTAAGAGTGTCGAGAAGCTTTTTCTTGGTGTTCGCACCTTTGCTCTTGCTTTTGGTCTTTTTGAGTGGCTGTGGCGGGCAAAACCAGGTTGCCTCCACCGGTGAATTGATGACGAAGGAAACAAACTACTATTGGGACTTTGTGGGTTATGCGCCCATAATCTACAGAACTGGTGATGACTACGCTCTCGCTTTGCTCAAAGCCAAAGATGTAGCGATCAACGAGGCCTACGCACTTGCTGTGAAGACCCTTCTGGGCTTTACCGTTGCTGGCGGTACACGCGTGGAGGCTTACGTGCTTCAGAAGAAGATCTCGGTGGAGTTTTTCTCACAGTTCGTTCGGGGCTTCCAGGTGTTGGAATGGCGTGAAGACCGGGAGCGATTCATGGTTGTGGCAGTTGTTCGCGTCTACAAGAAGGATCTGGACGAGTTCTTGGGAGTACCTGTGGTTACGCCTTCTGGTGTTTTTGAAACACTTCAGGGGGAGGATTAATATGGAGAGAAAAAGAGTGAAATCCTTACTGACGCTGGTTTCACTTGGTTTGTTAGTACTGGCTGGTTGTGTTTCGATACCGAAGGTGGAACTCGTCACACCCTCAGGAGAAGCGGGACTTCCCGTCGATGTAGAGCTCTCCTGGAGACTTTCCAATGCCTTCGTCACGGGTGAGGTGCATCTCTACATCAGCCAATGGAAGTCGGAGGTCGAGAACAAGACGGTGGATCCTCTTGTCTTAGACCTTTCACGATCTTCAATACGTGCCGGCACCGATATTCCACCGCTCGAATGGGACACCACCTATTACTGGATGGTAGTGTTAGTGGAGAAAGATGTGAAAGGGTCCGTTTTAGAAGAGTTTTCCAGTGAGATCGCCCAATTCACCACAGCTGTCGAGCCAAAGGTCGTATTGAACTCTCCTACAGGTGGTACTGTAGGTGCCACGGCGCAGGTAAGATGGGCAGTGGAAGGCGCATTGCCCGAAAGTGCCACGACGACCTTCGAGATTCTGGTGGGAGAGTCTGAAGATGCGCTGGAAGTGAGAGAAGTTGTCGCTTACGAACCCGATGATGTCTATCAAGAAGAGGTGGATTTCTCCGAGTACGACGGCGAGGATATCTACATTGCTGTGAGAACCAAGGAAGTCTTTTCCCATGGTGAAGTTCTCTCACAAACCTCGGATCTTGTGAACGTGGACGTGGATACTTTCGGCGATGTGGGACTTTCCCCGCTTTATCCTGAAGACGGGAACGTGGTTTCAGAAGTGGATCCAGAGCTCACCTGGAGGATTAATAGGAAGCCGTCAAACTATAGGGTTCGTGTTTACGTGGATGAAAACAGAGATGAGCTGGGGCCTGGCGCCACTTGGATACTCGAAAGCGAAGGTGAATCTGCGAAGCTGGGCGACAACGAAGCACCACTTCAGTGGAATACATTCTATTACTGGCAAGTGGCTTTGGAACGCCTCGACGAGTCGGGAAGTGTTGTGAAAACGTACTACGGGGGTCCCTGGTCTTTTTACACGCCTTTGAAGCCATCGGTTTCCCTGATTAGCCCGGTGGGTATCAGTGTAGATGCTACACAAACTGAGTTCCAATGGCATCTCAGCAAAGATATAGGAGACGGTTGGCACGAGCTCTACCTGGGTGAGTACACAACCACCATGAGTAGAAGAGCATTGGTGGATAACGTCTCAGGACAGCTTGGCTATTCAACAACTCTTGATCTCGGCAGTTATGCAGGGAAGACCCTCTATTGGAAGATAGTGACAGTGGACATCATAAACGAATCCTACTCCTACGAGTATGAAAGTCCCGTAGCGTCGTTCATGGTGAATCCCTGAGTGTTGCAGAGTGGCCGTTGAGAAAAATCTGCTCTTGAAAGATCGGCATAAAAGGAGACTTTAAGGATTAGTCGCCTTCAGCTTTCACTTTTGAGGCGCCTATAACACTCAGGACAAACAGCGATGTACTTTTCGCTGCCTCCGACGTCTATTTCGCTGCCGTCACCCTTGGTTTTAAAGGAAAGCGTTGCGTTGTACTCTCCGCAGACATGACAAACGGCACGTTTCTTTATAACTTCGTTGGCAATGGCCATCATCATCGCGGAGGTTTCAAAGGGATTTCTGAGGTAACTCATATCCAGTCCGGCACAGAAGACGTCTATCCCATTGTCTGAAAGTTCCTTGGCTATATCTATCAAAGATTTGCCGAGAAACTGTATTTCGTCCACAAAGACCGCTTTGGTGGTTTCTTTGATGTAACTGAGGATTTCCTCTGGCTTTGAGATGGGAATCGCCTTGGCAGTGTTTCCAGAGTGTGATTTCACCGTTTCCATGCCGTAGCGTGTGTCCAGTCGAGGTTTGAAGACAAGATATTCTTTCCGTCCAAGATGATAGATCTCAATGAAAGAAAGCAACTCTGAGGTCTTGCCAGAAAACATGGGACCAACGATCACGGTGATCTTTCCCGCCACTCTGTTCCCTCCATTCTTGAGTGTTTTTCATCTTTCCAGTGTTATTATACTGGAAAGGCTTCGACGCATTTCGAGAATGTGGTGCATCGTGTAGAATTCAATTGCAATATCGAGATTTCCGAAAGGAGGAGATAGAGTGGCTGTTGATATGAAGGGGAAGCACCTGCTCAGCATTAGCGACCTCACGCAAGAGGAGATTTGCCAGATCATCGAAACCGCGTTGATTCTAAAATTCGATCGTCAAACGGGGAGACCCCATGAACTGCTCAAGGGCAGAACGTTGGGCATGATCTTCCAAAAACCTTCACTCCGCACCCGCGTTGCTTTCGAAACTGCCATGACACAGCTTGGAGGGCACGGAATCTATTTGGGTCCGGACGATATCAAACTTGGAAAGCGTGAGAAAACCGAAGACATAGCCATAGTCCTATCGAGAATGGTGGATGTCATCATGGCTCGAGTCTTCGGACACGAGATCGTTGAGGAGCTGGCACGTTATTCTCTTGTCCCCGTGATCAACGGATTGAGCGATTTCGAACATCCTACCCAGATCCTTGGAGATCTACTCACCATCTACGAGAAGTTCAGAAAACTCGAAGGTCTCAAGCTCGCATACGTGGGCGATGGCAACAACGTTGCTCACAGTTTGATCTATGGAGCGGCTTTAACGGGAATGCACATCAGCGTAGCATCGCCCAGTGGATACGAGCCGGATTCCAGAGTGGTGGAGAAGGCGAAAGAATTCGCCAGATCTACAGGGGCCGAAGTAGAGATCACCAACGATCCTCACCGAGCAGTCAAGGGTGCCGATGTTGTCTACACGGATGTCTGGGCGAGCATGGGGCAGGAAACCGAAGCGGAGGAGAGAAAGCGCATATTCCAGCCCTATCAGGTCAATGTCGAGCTTTTCGAAGAAGCCAAACCTACCGCTGTCTTCATGCACTGTTTGCCGGCCCATTACGGAGAAGAAGTCTCTTTGGATGTGGGACGTCATCCCAGAAGTGTAATATTCGATCAGGCAGAGAATAGAATGCACTCTATAAAGTCCATATTGGTTCACGTCACGAGGTGAACAATATCGAAGACAGAGTCCTTCCAGATTATGGACCGTACTCCGTCTGCGGATTTGCGAATGGTGTGATCAGCTACTTTGGTGGTGAACCACTTCACGAACCACTCCCGCTCGGTCAATATTTCAATGGCGCCGAGCGGGTGGTGGTTTTTCTCGTTGATGGGTTGGGTATGATCAATCTCAAACGCTTGGCAAGAAAGCGCGACCTGGGTATCCTCGGTCGATCTGAATGGGTGGAGCTTACGTCTACTTTTCCGTCCACCACTGCAGCGGCGGTCACCACTCTTATGACCGGAGCCACACCCGTCGAACACGGCGTGATAGGCTACATACTCTACTACAAAGAGTTCGGAGTGGTGGCGAAGGCCATAGAAATGACGCCAGTAGGTGGGAAAAGGGATTCACTCTTACAGATGGGCATGCGTCCAGAGAAATTTTTGCCCGTGCCGACCATCTTCCAACGATTAACTGAGCTCGGTGTGAAGGCTTATAATGCTACTTATTCTCACTTCGTGAACACCGGATTCAACAGAATGACCGCTGAGGGGGCAAGACACAAGGGATTCCATAGTTTGAGTGATATGTGTGGTGCCGTGATCGATACCTTCAACAAAGAGTCACCTCCGCTTTTCATGATGGTTTATTGGGGTTTGGTGGACACCATGGGGCACAGGTATGGAGCCGATGGAGAAGTGTACCAGCGCGAGGCATCTGCTGTATTGAGAGCGATAGTCGAGGAGGTCTATCCACGCCTTCCGAGCAGGACGGCTCTGGTTATTCTTTCAGACCACGGTCAGATCCACACAAGTTGGAGAGAGGAGATCTGGTGGTCTCACAAGGACGAGATATACAAGCTGCTTAAGATTGTGCCTACAGGAGAGCAGCGCATGATGTATCTTCATGCCGATGATCCGGAGGCGCTCAAAGCGTATGTGGAGCAAAATTACGCTGACAAATGTATTCTTTTGGATTCGAAAGAGTCCATAAAAAGTGGTCTTCTTGGAAAGGGAGAACCTTACCAACTTGTTTGGGAAAGAGCAGGAGATCTCATTCTCATTGCCACTGAGAGAAATTCGTTCAACTTCAAGTACACGGGACAAGAGCAAAGTCTTTACGGCCGCCATGGCGGTCTCTCGCCGGAAGAGATGTTGGTACCCATGATCGTACTGAATAAAAAATAATGTATAACGGTGTCGAAAAGACGGTGGGCGGTCTTTTATGTGCCGCAGTTGAAGTATGGTTGGTCTGTAACGTGTTTGGATGGTACAATCTCTTTGGGTGATGATACGATGCCAAGACCGAAGAAGCTCAAGATCGTGCACCATCTTTTGGAATCCATACATTTCAGGCCACTCGGGAAGGATTCTGGTCGAATTGTCTTGGAACTCGAAGAGCTTGAAGCCATCAGGTTAGCCGACTACGAAGGACTTTATCAAGAAGACGCGGCGAGACAGATGGGCATTTCCCGACAGACATTTGGAAGATTGCTAAGTCGGGCACACCGTAAAGTCGCGGATGCTTTGCTTAACAAGAAGGTTCTCACTGTGGAACAAGGAAACGCTGAAAACTTCAAAGTGGTCAAATGCAAAAGTTGTGGCAGAGTGTGGCGGGTCCCTAAGAACTTTAAGGGAATGTGTCCGTCGTGTCTTAGTTGTAGTTTAATGGAGTTCAAAGTCGCTTCAGAAGGGGAGCGTTAGATCCTTCAAACTATTGGCGATCTTGTTGGTAACTATCTTTCACGTTTCCTCCTCGAAACAGAGCACTCTCTCAAAGGGTTTATCTTGGGAAAGTTGGGCTGATAAGAAAAAAGATGGAAAGCTTTCTGGGAGGGTGGAGGCTTTCACATTGCAGAATGCTTGTAGTGCTCCGCTTTCTTCCTCGCTTGCACTCACAAACGGGCACTCTCATGAAGAAAGAGCGGCGAATCTCTCACGCTCACACAGCTTGCACTCGCTTTTTTCCTCGTTCGCATCCACAAAACGACCCACGCGAAGAATAGAGGCTTTCACATTGCAGAAAGCATGTTGTGCTTCGCTTTTTTCCTCTCTCGCACTCACAAACGGGCACTACCATGAAGATTCAACATCCTGTTTCAGCTTCATGCTCGCTACATCCGTGTAGCTCGGAGCCCGTTTGTATGAGAGCTCGCATCGGCGCTACGCAAGACAAGCTTTCTGCA
>QNAP01000013.1 GCA_003641795.1 Thermotogae bacterium
ATACGTGGCACGGTCTTTGTAACTGGCTGTTGGATTCCTTCCATCGTCCTTCAAATAGAACCTCTTGAGACCGTGGCGACTCTCAAACTTTTTCAATCTGAATAAAGGGGTGTTTCCTACCACCAACGGGAGTTCAGGTAACTGTGAAAGTGGTAAAAGGGGTAAGAACTGACCAATGCCAAGAGCATGATGCGGAGAGAAAACTTCGAGTCTCGCTCTTTCGTAATCGTATATTACCTCTAATGTACCAAACCTGTCCCCACAGTGGGGACAGGTGTACAGGGAAGGGTTGGGATCGTACTCTCTCTCACAGGTAATACATCTGAGCCTGTATTTCAATCAGAACACTCCCTCGATGGCTGAAACGGGACATCTCGATTGACACAAGCCGCAACCGAAACACGCGTCTTCATTCACCACAACGGTATCGGTGACAGTGATGGCAAAGTAAGAACATACGTACTCGCAGAGTTTGCAGAGGGTGCACTTTTCCATATCCACACGGGGCAAGTTGCGTCGATATTTAGCGGGAATCGGAACTGGGCGTTTGATAGCTTCTGAAGCTGTAGAATATCCCCTCCTCTCTAATGCTTGCGGCAATCCTGCAACGATCTTTCCGTAAAGCTGCTTCCCAAAGATCAGGGCTCCGGACAACATCTGCACAGCGTTGGCCCCAGCCTCCAAGTAATCTACCACATCTTCGACTTTAGCTATCCCTCCCACTCCGATAACAGGTATCTCTACTTCCTCTGCGATTTTTCTGACTATGGCCAACGAGATGGGCTTCAACACGGGTCCAGATATCCAGCCGTAGCCACCAGCACTTCCTAAGGGACTCTTCCCTGTTTTTTTGTCGGCCACATAAACAGGACCGAGTGAATTGGTAGCCACCACACCATCGGCACCGGTCTCTTTAACGACTCTGGCGAATTCTACCGGATCGGGCATGTGGGGACTCAGCTTCATAAAGATAGGTTTCTTCGTGTGCTTGCGTGCGGTCTTTACCACCGCAATGATGGGATCGAGAGATTTTCCCACATAGTGAGTAGAAAACTCGAAAGCATCGGCGTCACTGTCAAACATGGGAACGAGGGTGTCTACATCAGATTCGGTATAGCCAAGACTGACGATGATGGGTACGTCCAATCCCTTGAGTTTTGGAAAAACGTGCTCTTTCCAAAATTCGGGAGGGTGCTCCGACCAGAGTTCGGCGTTGATGACGAAGTCCTTCGTAGCGTAAATACACGGTCTTGGAACCTTGGCGGCTTTGGTAGAGATAGTCTTGGTCACCAGTCCTCCCACACCTTGCTCGTAAAGATAGAGAAGTTTATCAGCGTCTCCAACGAGAGGCCCAGAAGCGGGAAGCAGAGGGTTCTTGAACTTGAGTCCACAGATCTCCACGGAAAGGTCCACCAGCCACACCTCACTCTTTGAGAATTTTACGGGTATATTCCCCTGAGCCGTGTGGCCAACGCCACCTTTTCGATAGCCAGTATGTACGCGGCGGTTCTCATGTCACAGTTGAAACGGGCTCGGGCCTTCATAACATCGGCAAAAGCGTTCCTCATGACTTTGTGGAGTGCCTTTCGAACATCTTCTATCTCCCAGAAGTACCACTGCAAACCCTGAACCCACTCAAAATATGACACCGTCACACCGCCAGCGTTGGCCAGGATGTCTGGTACAACGAGTATACCCTTCTTTTGTAAAATCCCGTCCGCTTCTGGCGTGGTAGGACCATTGGCACCTTCTACAACGAGTTTGGCTTTGACATCTTCGGCGTTCTCTTCGGTGATCACATTCTCCAAGGCAGCGGGGATGAGGACATCCACGCTCAACGCTAACAGTTCAGCGTTGGAAATGGGCTCACCCTTAGGATAACCCTTTATCGTTCCACCATTGGAATCACGATAAGCGATGAGATCCTCTATGTTCAATCCTTCGGGGTTGTAAATTCCACCGTTAACATCGCTCACCGCTACCACTCTGCTCCCCAGCTCTTTGCCAATGAGCAAGGCAGCGTGAGAACCCACGTTTCCAAAGCCCTGGATCGCCACCGTCATCTTTCTTGCGTCCAAGCCTAGATAATGAGCTGCTTCTTCCGTGGCTACTCTCACACCCCGTCCAGTGGCTTCCAATCTTCCTGCAGACCCGCCAACATCCAACGGTTTGCCGGTGACCACGCTCAGCACCGTGTGCCCCACATCCATACTGTAGGTGTCCATATACCAGGCCATGACCCTTGGATTGGTGTTAACATCCGGCGCAGGGATATCTTCATCCGGTCCAACGACGATCTGTATCTCCGAAAAGTATCTCCTACTCAATCTTTCCAACTCGTCTTCCGAAAGCTGTGAGGGGTCAACCTTCACACCACCCTTTGCACCACCATAAGGAATGTTGACCACCGCACACTTCCAGGTCATCAAAAAAGCCAAAGCTTTCACTTCGTCGAGAGTGACGTCTGGATGGTAGCGAATACCACCCTTGGCAGGACCTCTAGAAAGATTGTGTTGGACTCTATAACCCGTGAAGACTCGGATCTCTCCGTTATCCATCTTCACTGGAAAGTTCACCGTAAGCTCGCGTTTGGGATACGAGAGGATTTCCTGAAGCCCCGGGTCGAGGTTCATCAACTCTGCAGCTTTCTTGAATTGTTTCAGCGCGTTTTTGTACAGGCTCACAGATATGCCACCTCCGTGAAAGGTGGCTTCACCTCCCTCTGGCGTATTCTGCTCCCTTTTTTATCGCTTCGAGGTTGAGAGGTAACAAGGCTGATTTGGAGCCGCTGAGCTTGTAGCGCAGGGCTTCTTCTACTGCTTCAAAACTCGCAACTTTGGTCAACTCCACGAAAGCTCCCAGCATGACCATGTTGGCCACCTTTCCACTACCTATCTTGTCTGCGATATCGTTCACAGGTATCTCTATGATTTTCACATCTCCACGGTCCATTTTCTGGTCCACTACAGATGCATTCACAAAGAGGAATCCTCCACTCTTCAGCTTTTTGCCAAATTTTACCATCGATGGATAGTTCATGGCAACCACTTCTGTAGGGGTATCGATGACCGGTGATGCCACGGGCTTTTCATCCACCACCACTGTACAGTTAGCGGTGCCACCCCTCATTTCGGGACCGTACGAAGGAAGCCAGGTAGAATTCTTACCATCGATCACCGCTGCAGCGGCAATGATCTGGCCCATAAGCATTACTCCTTGCCCACCGAAACCTGCGATCACTATACCATGGTAGCTCATGGTCAATCCCCCACCTTGTCCACGAAAACTTTCAATGGAAATTCCTTCGTCATGTTCTCCAAAAGCCAACGCTGTGCTTCCACCGGACTCATGCCCCAATTGGTGGGACAAGTGCTGAGGACTTCTACCAATCCAAAGCCAATGTTCTTGATCTGGGCGAGAAACGCTTTTCTTATCGCTTTCTTGGCATTTCGAATATCTTGAGGTGTGCTAACTGTGACACGCTCGAGATAAGCCACCCCTACCATAGTGCTCAACATCTCAGAGATGTGAACGGGATATCCATCGTTTTTCGCTCGTCGCCCGTAAGGGGTGGTGGTGGTTTTCTGACCTAAGAGAGTGGTGGGAGCCATTTGACCGCCCGTCATGCCGTAGACTGCATTGTTTATAAAGATCGTGGTTAGCTTTTCACCACGATTGGCTGCGTGAACGGTTTCGGCTGTTCCTATAGCCGCTAGATCACCATCACCTTGATAGGTGAAGACCACCCGATCTGGCAAGGCTCTCTTCATGCCAGTAGCAACGGCGAGAGCGCGGCCGTGAGGCGCCACCGTTCCGTCCACATCGAAGAATTCATAAGCGAAGACAGAACAGCCCACAGGAGCCACCATTATGGTCTTCCCCTGTATACCCAGCTCGTCTATAATCTCTGCAATCAAACGATGAACGATCCCATGATGGCACCCAGGACAGTACGTGAACTCTTTTCCGCTGAGTGATTTCGGTCCACCAAATGCTATCTTGGTTTCCACTTTACCGCCTCCTCAAAGGAGCTTCTTGAACGCAGAGCAGATTTCATCGGGTGTGGGGACAACTCCGCCCATTCGTCCGTAAAAATGCACAGGTACCCTTCCTTCTACACCGAGACGCACATCTTCTACCATCTGGCCACTACTCATTTCCACGGTGAAGACGAATTTCACCGCCTCGGCGAGCTCTCTCAACCTCGTATACGGAAAGGGCCAGAGGGAGATGGGTCTGAACACTCCCGTAGCGATACCTTCCTCCGCCAATTTGTCTACCACGCTTTTGAGTATTCGCCCTACAGTACCGTAGCCCACCAATAGATACTCTGCGTTGTCCGTTTTGTATTCCTCCCAACGCTGCTCCTCACGCACTGCACGGGTGTACTTTTCCTGATAACGTTTGTTCATCTCTTCCAACCCGTAAGGATCGATGTTAAAAGAAGTGACCTTATGAGGTTCCCTTTCATTAGCACCAGTCAATGCCCAGTCTGAGTGATCCGGCAAAGTGGAGAGATCCCTCATGGGTGGAAGCTCCACGGGCTCCATCATTTGGCCTATCATTCCATCAGCCAGTATGAGAGCTGGATTTCTGTACTTATCTGCAAGATCGAAAGCCAACTGTGTCAATTCCACAGCTTCTTGAATGGTCGAAGGAGCCAATACGAGGAGTTTGTAATCTCCATGTCCTCCTCCTTTTGTTGCTTGAAAATAATCACTTTGAGCAGGTTGGATATCTCCTAAACCAGGACCTCCTCGGACAACGTTGACGAAGACGCAGGGCAATTCAGCACCAGCTATGTAAGAGACGCCTTCCTGCATAAGACTGAATCCAGGAGAAGATGTGGAAGTCATCACGCGTTTTCCGGTGGATGCCGCCCCGTAGACCATGTTAACAGTTGCCACTTCGCTCTCCGTCTGGAGAAAGGTCCCATCAACCTCGGGGAGTCTTCTCGACATGTATTCAGCGATCTCGCTTTGAGGCGTGATGGGATACCCAAAATAAAGCCTACACCCCGCCCTTATTGCGGCTTCCGCTATGGCTTCGTTACCTTTCATCATCAACTTTTCCGTCTTCATCGTTGTCCCCCTCACACACCGACAGGTGTCTTTCTTCGGGCTCCATGGAAGACGGTTATGCAAACATCAGGGCAACTCAAGTAGCAGAAACCGCACGCTATACAACCCTCACCTTTGTACTTAGCGGGGTGATATCCTTTCGAGTTGAACTCTGACGAGAACTCGATCGCCTTTACTGGGCACGCGTTAATACAAAGACCACAACCCTTGCACCTCTCTGAATCGATTTCGATGTACCCTTGTACTTTCGCCACAGTTTCACCTCCTGTCCTCCCACGACACTCGCATGAATCTCTTTATGACGAAAACCGGATATTTAAAAGCCGAGAAATTAAGCCGTTCCGCAAGCTCCTCACTCAAAACTGTCCATTGAACGGGAAGCTCCGTGACCTTGGAAACTTCCGATACCATCCTTTCCCCCAATGCGACGATTTCCTCGGTACTTTGATCCCCCAGGTTGGCGTTGTTGACAAGGGCATTGAATCGTAGCCTCGATCTGGAAGAGAGCCTCCCGATGTTCTGACATATCTCTTCCACAGTTTCATTGAATGGTCTGAAAACGTTCACCACAAAATATGCCCGCACCTGACGGCCATCTAACAAAGGTTTAAGCGAGCTGATAACTCTCGCACCATCGTCGTCGCCACCCAGATCCACCACAACGTGACGTTCCCTTTGTGTGAAAAGTTCTACCAGTCGTTGCGGAAGTATAGGAAGATCCACGTGCCTCAACTCACGCTTTACCGTTACTACGTCTATACCCTTCTCACTCAGAAAGTCAGCTACATCGCGTATTCTGAAGTAAGGTGTGATGACGTCGAGATCCACAAGACTCACATCTTCTTCAGCATTTTTCAAGTGAAGTGCGAGGTTGATGGCCAATTCCGTCTTTCCACTACCGAAAGGACCCGTCAGTATATGTATCATGGTACCTCCACCGCGCGTTTTCGTACCGTTTCGGAATAGTCTTTGACGGCTTCCTCTCCCTTGAGTACCCTGAGCACCGCTAAAGCGAGAGCCCTTTCTTCATCACCTCCAGGGTACACTTTTACAGGTGCGATGAAACTCACTCTTTCCCGAATCCAGGGCACCAGAAACTTTTCATCATGAGCCAAGCCTCCTGTCAGAACGATCACGTCTACATCGCCTCTCAAAGCCACCGCCATTCTACCTATCCACTTGACTATCTGATAAACCATGGCCCTGTACACCCGTTTCGCATACTCATCTCCGCGCTCGATTCTCCTTTGAACTTCCATCGCATCGTTGGTTCCCAAATACGCCACCAAGCCTCCCCTTCCAACTATACGCTTCCTCATCTCTTCATAGGTATACTCGCCACTGAAACATAAATCGATGAGCTGAGTCAATGGCAAGGTACCGCTACGTTCCGGCGTGAAAGGACCGTCTCCATCTAAAGCGTTGTTGACGTCGATCACTTTTCCCTTGTGATGTGCGGCTACAGATATGCCCCCTCCCATGTGAACTATGACCATATTCATCTCTTCGTACCCTCTTCCCATGGACCTAGCCACCTCTCTGGCCACAGCCTTCTGGTTGAGAGCGTGAAAGATGGACTTTCGCTGAAAGTCAGGGTGACCAGAAAAACGAGCGATCTCTTCCATCTCATCAACGACCACGGGATCAACTATGTAGGCCAGTGCACCGACTTCGGAAGCCAAATCGTAGGCAATGAGAGCACCCAAATTCGAGGCGTGTTCCCCATTCTTCGCTGTTTTCAAAGTTTCGATCATGAGTTCATCAACAAGATAAGTACCCCCGGGGATGGGATCCACCAACCCCCCACGACCCACAAAGGCAGAAAATGAGGTCAGTTTGTATCCAGAAGATTCGACAAAATCCCTCACCACACACTCGCGAAACTCCAATTGATCAACCACGTGGCGAAACGCTTTAAGCTCATCGACTGGGTGGTAGAGCTTTTGTACCTTGACCATCTCATCGTTTTCAAAAATTGCTACCTTCGTCGAAGTAGACCCTGGATTGATTACGAGTATATGAAACACCTTATCACCTCTCGTGCTTTTTAAAAGCGTAAAACGATGACACGAAACTCTCGGACTACGTTCACCCCTTCAGCGCTATCAACGCGCTCAGCGCAATGGAAAGGAGTTTCGTCTCATCATTGTCAGCTCTGGATGTGAGAACAACGGGTACTCGAGCCCCCACAATGGAGCTTGCCACTTTGGCGTTAGCGAGGAAGACCATTGCCTTATAGAAAACGTTGCCCGCTTCTATGTCCGGCATGATCAACACATCGGCATCACCCGCAACAGGACTTTCTATACCCTTATGAAGCGCTGCTTCTCTGCTGACTGCATTGTCGAGAGCGAAGGGGCCGTCTACAACGCAATGTTTGAGCTGGTGACGATCCGACATCTTCGCCAGCGCGGCGGCGTCCAACGTTACGGGCATCTTGGGATTCACCACTTCGACCGCCCCAATGATCGCGACCTTTGGGGTATCGATACCAAGTATCTGAGCCACTCTCACCGTGTTTTCGATCATGTCCACCTTCTGCTGAAGGTCTGGAGAGATGATCATCCCTGCGTCAGAGACGATCAAGAGCTTGGGATAAGACGGTATCTCGAAAACGCTTACCATGGAGAGAGTCCTTCCAGTTCTGAGTCCATACTCCTTTTGGAGGACGAGAGACATTAGCTCGCCCGTCTTGATTTTCCCCTTCATGAGAAGATCCGCTTCTCCTTTAGAAATCGTCTCTACTGCCATCCTCGCCGCTTCAAGAGGGTCAGGGGCGTGGATCAGCCGCAGTTCGCTCAGATCCACGCCCAACGCCTCTGCCAGTTTCTCTGTCTCTTTGGTGTCCCCATAGAGGATAGACTCGGCGATACCCATACTCTGTGCTTCTGCAACGGATTTCAAGACGTTCTCGTCATGTCCCGCTACCACGGCAATCTTGACGGGTTTCCCAGAAGAACGTACAACATCGAAGAGCTCACCGAGTCTCCTCATCCTTCCGTCTCCCTCCCTTGCACTGCCCTTTTGTAATCTTTCGCTTCCTCTTCCTCTTTAAGTACCCTCAACGCACCGAGAGCCAAGGCCTCCATCTCGAATTCTCCCGGCACCACCGCAACCAAACCGAACTTTGAAACGTACTGTGTAATCATTTGAACGAAACGCTGACTATGAGCCATTCCACCCGTTATAACGATGGCATCGGGGTTAGTTCCCAATACGGCGCACATACCTCCGATTTCTTTAGCGATCTGATAGGCCATGGCTTCCAAAACCAGTCGGGCCTTTTCGGAACGTTCTGCTATGCTTAAAGCTTCGCGTAGATCGTTGGTTCCCAGGTACGCCACGAGTCCACCCTTACCCACAAACCTCCTTCTTAACTCTCTTGCTGAGTACTTTCTCGAGTACGCTATTTTCACCACATCGCCTACTGGCAGTTCACCAGTTCTTTCAGGGCTGAACGGGCCCTCATCGTTAGCGTTGTTGACGTCCACCATACGCCCGTTGAAATGTGCACTAACCGAAATACCCCCTCCCAAATGCACGATCACCATCTTCGACTTCTCATACGGTTGACCCAGCTCCACGGCGACCTTCCGAGCCACGGCTTTGGTATTGAGCGCATGGGAGTAGCTCTTTCTTTCTATGTCCGGAATACCTGAGAACCTCGCTTCGTCCCACATTTCGTCCACTGAGATAGGATCCGTGACAAAACATGGAATGCCGTATGGTTTGCCCAGTTTATATCCGATGATCGCTGCGAGGTTGGAAGCATGTTCCACTGGAGCTCGATGCAAGAGATACTCCACCATGTATTCATCTACTTTGTAAGTTCCGCCAGGGATCGGCTCGAGAATGCCACCACGTGCACCGATAGCGTTGAAATCTCTCACGCTGTATCCATGAGATCGCAAGAACTCCTCCACAGCAGCTCGCCTCATGGGTTCTTGATCTGTAATTCTTTCGAACCCGTCCAGTTCTTCTACCTTATGAGAGAGCTTCTCTTCACAGATACTTTTCTCGTCTTCAAATATGGCGACCTTGGTGGATGTCGAACCTGGATTTATGACCAATATTCTGTACACACTCTCACCTCGAAGGGACCTTCGCCTTCTTATACGCTTCCATTGCTCGCCGCATTCGTTCAACTCCCTCTCCAATCTCTTCCTTTGAAGGAAGGCAGTAAGAAACTCTCATGGTGTTCTGACCGCTCCCATCAACATGGAACGCTGAACCCGGGATCCAGAGGATCTTGTGTTCTTTCCCAATTTCCAGCATCTCTAAGGTGTCGAAATCCTCGGGCAAGACAATCCAACTGAAAAGCCCCCCCTTTGGTCTTGTCCAGCGTGCACCGATATCAGATAAATGCCTTTCGAAGGCTTTCATCATGACGTCTTTCTTTTCGCGGTAGATTTCGAGCGTCTCTTTGAGCTTCGCGAGCATATCGTAGCGTTCCATATAGCGTGCAGCGATCCTCTGAGTCAAGCTGGGCGAACATAGATCCACACCTTGTTTTACCCGTACCAACCTCGAAATCACCGATTCGTGAGCGATCACCAAACCTATCCTCAAACCCGGGCTCAGCACTTTGCTGAAGGTGTTGAGTAGAACCACCCTGTCCATGCCGCCAAGTTTGAAGATGGATGGCACGTGTTCACCCTCGAAGCGGAGAGCACCGTAAGGATCGTCTTCGACGATGAAGAAGTCGAAGCGCTCTGCCAGCTCGAGAAGGTGTTTTCTTCTCTCCAACGAGAGGGTCACACCTGCAGGGTTGTGGAAGTTGGGAACAGTGTAAACGAATTTGAACCTTTGGAGTTCTTCACTGGAGAGCGATTCTAACTTCTTCTCAAGAATCTCCGTTTCCATTCCATCCTCAGAAAGTGGAACCGTGAGAAATCTGGGATTTCTCATCTTGAAGGCCGAAACAGCCCCCAAGTAGGCAGGAAGACTTAGTGCCACGATGCTTCCTTCATCGAGAAAGGTCCTCGCAATCAGGTCGAGAGCTTGTTGCGATCCCACGGTGATCAACAAATTGTTTTCGGTCAGCCCCTTCAACCCTTCCCACCTTTCGAGGTACCTGATATACTGCGCCTTAAGAAGAGGATCGCCTTCCGTGGTCCCATATTGTAAAGAGAATCTGTACTCTTTTTCAATCACTTCCTTCGCTATTTCAGCCAGCTCTTTTCTTGGAAAGGTTTCAGGATCGGGAACGCCCCCACCAAATGAGATAAATCCTGGTTCGGAGGCAAATTTTAGAAGCTCCCGAATGATAGAAGATGTGATACCTTCGGCCAGTTTTGACAACTTGGATTTGTAATTCATGAATACACCCCCTTCATTGTAGTATATAGCAACATCGTGCCACACTCTTCTTCGTGCAGAAAAGCTGATCTGTAAGCTCTTCGATGAGAAAGATTACGTGCATATTATTGCACATATTGCGTTTTTTTGCATGCAATAATATGCAGTAGACACCATAGGTTAAGTCTCTGTATCGAAAATTCAACAACTAAACTCACGGATTGACATGGTGGGGGTGGGGGGGTATAATGCCTATGAAACTCCTCATGTTTGTTAAGTATAAAAAACATTAACTGTGGATTATTCGCTCCATGACCAACCTATCCAGGGACTTGAAAGAAATGGTAATTATTATCCACAGTGCTTTTAGGTTGGTAAACTTTTACTGAACAAATAGGTCTTAAAAACAAAGCGGTGGTGAGTAAATGCAACTGGGGGAAAAGTTACGCCGTCTCCGCCTGTCGCGGGGACTGACTCAGGAAGAACTTGCTACGCGAGCTGACGTAACGAGAAGTTTCATATCACAACTCGAAACGAACAAGACATCACCATCACTCGATACGCTGGAAAAGATATTGCGCGCGCTTGGAAGCGATCTAAGAAGATTCTTCTCGGACTTCAAGGAAGAGAAGGTGATCTTCAAGAAGGAAGAACGAGTACCCATATACGACGAGCCAGAGGGTGTGCACTCGCAGATATTGATGACCGACGTGGAAACCAAGAAGATAGATCCCCTTTACGTTGTGTTAGAACCAGAGGCTGAAACAGAAGAAGAGGGATACCACGAAGGAGAAGAATTCGGCTTCGTAATCGAGGGGAAAATCGAGTTATGGCTCGACGATACCAAGCACAAACTGGAAGCGGGTGACTGTTTTTACTACAAGGCGGATAAGAAGCATAAGGTTCGGAATCCCGATAAGAAAAAGAAAGCGGTGATTCTTTGGATAGAAATAGACTAAGAAAATCACACGTGGGGAGGGATGTGAAATGAAGGCACTTGGCAGGCACTTGATAGCGGAATTCTACGATTGTAAACCGGACATTCTCGACAATGTGGTCCAAATCGAGAAACATATGAATCAAGCAGCGCTGAAAGCGGGCGCCGCGATAGTAAACTCGACATTCCACAAATTCGCTCCTTACGGTGTCAGCGGGGTAATCGTGATATCGGAATCGCACCTCACTATACACACGTGGCCGGAATACGGATACGCTGCGGTGGACCTCTTCACTTGTGGAGACGAGGTGGACCCGTGGAAGGCCTTCGAATATCTGAAAGAAGAGCTCGGCGCGAGACGAACATCGGTAGCGGAACATTTGAGGGGTGTCTACCAAGAAATTGGGATACCCGAATCCTCCCCACATAAGTTCGCGCCAGTAGCGGGGTGATATGATATGAGCACAACAAACGATCTCGATCAGAGCTCTCATATCTGGTTTAAAGAATTCTTTACAGGCAACACTTCGGGTCATTTCATGCTGGTCAAGCGCTTCCTGCACACAGAAAAGACGCAATACCAACGTATAGACATATTCGACACCTATAGGTATGGCAGGGTCTTTGCTCTCGACGGTATTACCATGACCACGGAGATGGACGAATTCATGTACCATGAGATGCTTGTCCACGTTCCAATGTTTCTCCATCCCAATCCAAAGCGCGTGTTGATCATCGGCGGTGGAGACGGGGGATCGCTGAGAGAGGTTTTGAAACACGGTACAGTAGAGGAAGCTATTCTGTGTGAGATAGATTTCAAAGTGATCGAGGCTGCACGTAAGTACTTGAAAAGCGCGGTGGAATTCGACAACCCGAGAGCGAAGATCGTCAATGAAAACGGCGTGGAATTTGTAAACCATTTTAAGAATGCCTTCGATGTGATTATCGTGGACTCCACAGATCCAACGGCAGGAGAGGGTGGCCATCTCTTCACAGAGAAGTTCTACAGATCCTGTTATGACGCTTTGACGGAAAACGGGGTCTTTTCCGCAGAAACGGAGAGCCCAGTGCTCGACCCGGGGTGGGTGAAGCTCGCCTATAAGAGGATAAAAAAGACGTTCCCTGTTACCAAACTATACCTTGGCTTTATGAGTACCTACCCGTCGGGATGCTGGTCCTATACCTTCGCCTCCAAAGGTATCGACCCAGTGAAAGATTTCGACTCGAAAAGGGTGGAAAAGTTCCAGAAAGATTTGAGGTATTATAATTCTGAAGTCCATATTGCGGCGTTCGCGTTGCCAAACTTCGTGAAGGAACTCATACAGGGACTTTGAAGGGAGCGGAGGTGACAGCGATGCCCATCTACAAGTACGTGTGCACCGTGTGTGAAAGGGAAGTGGAAGTCCTTCAAAAGATGTCAGACGAACCCTTGAAATACTGCCCGCACTGCGGCGGTAAGCTTCTCAAGACCATCGGTAACGTGGGCGTCGTTTTTCGAGGATCGGGCTTCTACGTGACAGACAACCGAAAATCAAATACCAAGAAAGTTGGTTCGAAATCCAATGGAAATGGCAAGAAGACGAACAACGAATGAGAGGGAGCGAGAGAATGGCTCCCTCGTTTCATCTTTACACCTGATTTTGGGCGAAATCGTCTTTCTACTGGGTCTCATGGGGGTGGCGGTGTACGCCGTCATAAATGTTCTGTCTCCAGTACTTAGAAACGTCTTCGAGGTAAGTGTTTACCAGGCAAAATGGGCGTTGGGGGCGGTGATCTTTCTTGGCCTCTCCGGCTTATTTTTCCAGTTTGGAGCTTTCATGAAGCAAACGAAGCGGTTTTCGTTCACGTTTTATTCCTTCGCGACATGCAACGCTGGTGCCTCACTGTTGATACAGCTGGTGAAGATACTGAGGAGTGGATTCGAATGGATAGGAGTGGAATTTTTGAGCGATCAACCCTTCGCCCATGATTCCATCTTTATCACCATGGGAATGGTGTCGCTGGTTTTCACAAGCCTTTTCTTCCTTTACAGTGCCATCGTGCTTTGGAAAGAAACGAAAGATTAACGGGTCTGGTTGCTGAGGGTTTGCGCCAGCCATGCGGATTGTGCGTTGAAGTAACTCACCGCTTGTTCCATGGCTGTAAACTTTCTATAGAGTGTCTCATACTCTTTTTGAAGTCGCTGAGCCATTTCCACCACACGCTCTGAAACCAGTGTGAGTTCACGTTGAAGCCTACCATTGATGCCCGCAACGTTGTCAAGGTAGCCACCGAACTTGGTGTACTCGTAGAGCATCGAGTCAAGGGTGGTTACCAGTCCATCGGCTCCGTCGTTTGATTCGGTAGCGGTGAAGAGCTTCGCCACGTCCTGAAGATGCTCCCTAACCGCGCTTCTGAGCGTGTCTTCGTTGACCTCAAGATGTCCCTTCATCATGTTCTCGTATCCGCCACCTATGTCCGTGCTGGTCGAGATCCCGACGTCCATCAACGTGTCGTAAAGACCAACACCCTCTATCATGGAGGTGATCCACCCACGAAGGTCTTCGAAGATCTTTCTGAGTGAACTGTCATCTTTTAGCAAACCCTGCATCTTTTCTTCTTCCGTCATTTCGCCCCATTCTTTATCCTCCACCGGTTCTTCGTTCAATTTGCCATAAAGGTACTCCATCGTGTCATTGTAGGCTTCTATAAAGTTGGTTATGTTCTCCACCACCGAATCAACATCGAGATCAACATTCACCGTGACGTAGTCAGAAGTCACCGCTTTGAGATTCAAAGTGACGCCGTTAACCGTGAGGCTGTTGCCGTTGGCGTAATAAGTCACGGCGGTGCTGTCCGTTCCATCGTAACTAACCAACACCTTTGAGCTGTTTCCAGGATCTTTTTGGGTGATCTCGCTTCCCGTAGCATCATCCAACCAACCCGCAATTTTGAAGAATCCTGTTCCACCATCGTCAAAAGAAATACCCTGACTTCCCGCCGTGTTATTGACCATGATCAACTTGTCCCCGTTCTCGTCGTAATAGGTCGTCACTCCTGTTTCAGATTTGATCCTTTCCAACACTTGTTCGAGAGTATCTGTAGAACTCACCGAAACGGTGGTCCCGTTAACAGTAATCGTACCATCCGTAAACGTTACACCATCGATGCTCGCGAGTTCTGAAAGTGTCTTGCTTGTCGAGATCGCCCCCAAGTGTGCCGTACTGTCAACCTGGTATACGGACGAATCCGCGTTCCAATAAATGGGTGCACTGGAAAGGTTGAACACCTCCAAAAGATTGCTGGTATCGGTGGGAGATCCGAGGGTAAACTCGCTGGCACTGGTGATGGACACTTTACCCGTTCCGCTGTCATAGCTTGCAGTCACTCCCGCATCTGAAGTATTGATCTTGTTGATGATATCGTCGATGGTGTCGGTATCGTTGACGACTATCTCCACTCCGTTGATGGTGAATGTGCCAGCTTGAGGCGTTACACGCGTATCGAGATCAGAAAACTGCGTGGTAGAAGGAGGCACGTTCCCAAACGTTTCTCCGCTTCGATACACAGTTCTGGATGCCAGTTGTTCTACCTTGACGTAGAATGTCCCCGCAGTCGCATCCGCGCTCGCGCTGACCTGCAGGCTGTTTTCATCCGAGCTGGTGGCGGTATACTGGTAATAAGCAGAAGTGAGCTTCATAGAGAAGATGCTATCCCTGAAAGATTCGAGCCTATCGTCTATCTCCTGCCACAACTTTTGCTGGAGTTGAAGCTTTTCCTGTTGAATTTGAAGGCGCTCCAGTGGGGCACTCTTGGCTTGCATGATGGCATCTATTATTGCACCGGTATCGATTCCACTCAAACCGAGAAACTGTGTCTCCCCTACGCCACCTGGAGAGCCAGTTATTCTTAACAGATCTTGGTAAGCCACCTAAATCACCTTCTCCCCATCTCAGCCCTTTTCATCGAAAAGAAGGCCAACGAGCTCGTTTATACTCTTGGCAATCCTGATCGCCACTTCAGGGGGGATCTGGCGTATGATCTCACCGCTTTCCCTATCTTTAATCTTCACTATGATCTTGTCGAGTTCCTTATCAATGCTGAACTCGGCTTCACCTCTGAAGAGCTCCACGAGCTTCCGAAGCTTGCGCTCAAGCTCGTCAACAATACGATCCATATCCTGTGCCACATCTTTTTCCTCGCCTCGTTCCCCATCGACGGGAGGACCTTCCTCATGTCGAACCGCATCGACGTGAAGCGTCTCCTCAGCAAATTTCACCACATCCATGTGGGCTCGGTCCGCACTAATACGCTCCAAATCCAACGCACCCACCTCCATGTGGCTCACTTCATAGTAATTATCGTCTGTCTTTGCCTTGATTTTAGGAAAAACGACAAAAATCACACAAACTCGATATGCTCAGACAGATCCCCCATCCTTAGTACAGCCATGGTAGGTTTTGGTAATGATGTAGCAACAACAGCCGCTGTAGACAACTCAACAATGGCAAAGGTAGGGATAGATTCTGGCAAGCCACGCTCACACAGCTGGCACTCGCTTTCTTCCTCGTTCACATCCACAAAACGACCCACGCGAAGGTTCAGCGTCCTGCTTCAGCTTCGCTCTCATCCGCATCCATGCGGCTTCG
>QNAP01000014.1 GCA_003641795.1 Thermotogae bacterium
AAGATGGGCTGTGCTTTTATCGATCCTATTGTTAGTGAGCATTTTCGCATCGGCTGAGGTTAAGCCAGATTACGTGCTTCGATTCAACACGGTCGCTGCTCCTACTCAACCTCAAGTGTTAGCCATGCAAAAGTTTGCGGAAATCGTGGAGGAGCTCAGCGGGGGCAAGATTAAGGTAGAGGTGTACCATTCGGGACAGCTTGGAGACCAAAAAACTGCGCTGCTCGCGGTGATGAGGGGAGACCTCGAAATGACCAGTGACGCCGCTCCATCGTGGTTTGCTGATCTTGCCGCGATGCCAGAATTCGGTGTTTTCGAAGCCGCATACGTTTTCAAGGATCTGGACCACCTCTACAGGGTCATGACCAGCAAGATGGTGCAGGAACTCTTCGATAAGATGGCAGCTAAGACCGGCCTGAGGGTACTCGACATCTGGTACTTGGGTACCAGAGAGCTCAACCTTACCGCGAAGGTCGGACCCGTCAAAAGACCAGAGGATCTCAAAGGAGTCAAGCTGAGAATGCCTAACAACAAGACTTTCTTGGATATGGGAAGAGCGCTTGGAGCAACACCAACTCCCATGGGCTTCGGCGAAGTATACCTTGCCCTCAAAACGGGAACAGTGGACGGCCAAGACAACCCGCTTCCAACCGACTTAGCAGCCAAGTTCGTTGAAGTGACCAAGTACATCGTCCTCACAGACCACCAGATTGGCATGCTGTGCCCTGTGATTAATGAGAAGCTTTGGCAAAGCATGCCTGAAGAGTACAGAGTCTACATCAAGAAAGCTATGGAAGTGGCGCGCTACTACATGAACGAAATGGTGTTAGAACAAGAAGCCAAGTTACTCAAGTTGTTCAAAGAAGAATACGGTATGGAGATCATCGTTCCCAACAAGGAAGCTTTCATGAAACACGCTCGAGAATACTACAGTCAGCCCGAATTTGACAAGCTTTGGGGTAAGGGCATGTACGAGAAGATTCAAAGCATGTGATGTGAACGAAAAAAATGGGCGAGGTGGGGGAGCCCCACCTCGCTCTAAATTCCATGACCGGAGTGAACGTGAAAATGAAGATAGCAAAGAAGATTCTGAAGACGGTTGTCGATATTGTTGAACAACACCTTTCGTCAATATTTTTGTTCTCCGTTTTCATCAGCATGTTTTTCCAAGTGTGGCTAAGGTACATCTTCAAGATGCCATCGCCGGAGCTTTACGAGATCACGCTGTATTCCTTTGCTTGGGTCGTTTTACTCGGTGCTGCATATGCCCACAGGTATCGTGATCACATACGGTTTAACATCATCTATGAGAAATTGCCCAGAAAGGCACAGCTGGTGATCGACATAGTTTTCGACACTTTGCTGACGATTCTCTTTACGATCTCCCTTCGCCCAGTGTTTCGACAAGCTTTTTGGTACCATATGATCCGTTCCGAAGTGCTAAGGATTCCTTGGACTTATCTTGTACTTTGCTTGCCCATTTTTATCATTCTCGTGATAGGTCATAACGTAGTTTTCCTCTACTACGAAATCCGCGAGCTCTTCACGGGTGAACCCATGAATTTGGAGGAGAAACCGTGGCTTTGACCGTCTTTCTACTCACCTTCGGATTAATGTTCATTTTGGGATATCCCATTGTTTTCGCTATGATAACCGGTGGAATTCTATACTTTTTGGTTACAGGCCTCGATCTCTCGAATCTCATCGACATTCTCGTGATTCACTTTTCAGCACAGGACGTGCTGATCGCCGTCCCACTGTTTATATTCACCGCCAATGTCATGAACGATTGTGATATCACCCGCAAACTCTTTGACTTCATCCAAAAAGCCATGGGGCGAATCCGTGGAGGGCTTGGTTATGCGAACATAGTTGCCAGTATCATCTTCGCTGGGATGAGCGGCTCGGAGATTGCCGATGTCTCAGGTATAGGAAACATCGAAATAAAGGCGATGATGGATGCAGGGTATGACGGAAAATTCGCCTGTGCGGTCACCGCCGCATCGGCTACCATAGGTCCTATCATTCCACCAAGCATTCCCATGGTCATATACTCCATGCTCACAGGGGCTTCGCTTGGATATCTTTTCCTTGCGGGATTCTTGCCAGGATTCCTTTTGGGAATGTTTGAAATGATCATGGTCTACATTCTCTCGCGTGTACGCAATTACCCTCGAGGCGAAAAGGTACCTCTCCCAATGCTTGTCAGGGCCTTTGGGAGTTCACTGCCCGCACTCTTGGCACCCGCGATCTTGTTGATAGGCATTTACGGTGGCATCTTTACTGCAACGGAAGCTGCCGCTGTGGTGGCCGGATACGTGATCATTATCAGTTTCCTGATCTACAAAAGTCTTGGATGGAAGAAGCTCTACAAGATACTGATGAAGAGCGCTGAATCTGTGGGGTACATCAGCTTCATAGTGGCCTCGGCTTATATCGTAACTTACGTGGTAGCCAGAGAGCATGTGGCTCAGCAGATCACGGAAGCGTTTATAGAATCTGGGCTGCTTTCGAACAAGATTCTTCTCTTGTTGAGTATAAACTTGCTCTATTTCATCCTGGGCATGTTCATCGACGTTTCCATCATACAGCTCGTGGTGATCCCTATGATATTCCCCTTGGTACAAGCAGCGGGAATTGACCCAGTGCACTTTGGAATCATCACCACGGTTAACTTGATGATGGCTTTGGATACTCCACCTTACGGTCAGACCGGTTACATCACCAGTGCATTGAGCGGTACACCGCTTCGGGAAGTTTTCAAGGAAATGCTGAAGTACTGGATACCAGTAGAAGTCGCCGCTTTGATGGTCATAACCTTCTGGCCAGACTTTGTACTCTTCTTACCTCGCTTGTTCGGCTACTCTGGCTGATGATGGAAAGGAGGCAAAAGCATGAAAAAATACAGAGTTGGCGTTATCACTTTCTCTGACGGTCGCGAATTCGTACACAGGGACTTGCTGGAAACCAACAAGAAATTCGAAGATAGGTTGGTGAAAAGCCTTGAAGATACCGGAGAAATAGAGGTGGTGAGGGCATCGGAAATCGTCTGGAAACCGTCTTTGGCTAAGAAAGCGGGCAGAGAGCTCACGAAAGCAGAAGTGGAAGTGACCGTATTCAACTACGCTATTTGGTGCTGGCCTCATTTCTCGGTATTAGCTGCACTCTTCGCACCGGGCCCATTTCTACTCTACGGTCAAGTTAATGCCAGATATCCCGGTATGGTGGGGCTTTTAGCAGCGTCCGGTGCTTTAGAACAAGTGGGGATTTTCCACGAAAAGATCTGGGGTGAGCCCGAATCAAATGAAGTAAGAGAGAAGATCCTCACATTCGTGAGAGCCGCTGCAGCGACGAACAGGTTGAAGGGTGAAAGATACGGCATGTTCGGCGGACGCCCTATGGGCATGTACACCGCCGCAGCCAATGGAGACCAGTGGATGAAAGAGTTCGGAATCGATGTAGAACAAATAGATCAATATGAGCTGGTCCTCAGGGCCGAAAAGGTACCGAAGGTGAAGAAGGAAAAGGCAAGAAAATGGCTCGAAGAGTTGGCCACAGTCGTTTACGATGGGAAGCTCCTGACTCCCGAAATACTGGAGCGTCAAATAGCACTATACTACGCAGCGCGAGAGATTATCGATGAGTATGAACTCGACTTTGTGGGATTCAAGGGCCAACCGGAGTTGACCAACAATTACGCGACCATGGATGTAGTGGAAGCCTTCTTGAACGATCCTTACGATTGGGATGGCCCAAAAGAACCCATTGTCGCGGCTACAGAGACGGATATGGATGGAGCACTCACTATGGAGGTTTTCAAACACATATCAAGGCAGCCGGTGCTCTTTGCGGATGTACGACATTACTTCGAAGAAGAAAACCTGCTCGACTTATGTAACAGTGGGACACATGCCACTTATTTCGCTGCCCGTTCTTACGATCCAAGAGAGAACTTGAAACATGTGACCTTATATCCCGAAACGTTCTACTTTCCCGCCGGCGGTGCGGCGGTGAAACACGTAGCAGCTCCAGGAAAAGTCACTTTGGCAAGGCTCACCCGGCAAAACGGAAAGTATCATATGACCATCGTTCCCGCGGAGTTCGTGCGTTTGCCTGAAGAGAAAGAGAAACAACTGATAAAGGAGGTACAAGAAGAATGGCCCCATGCTTACGCAAAGCTTAAAACGGACATGGGGACCTTCTTAAAGTACTATCCCTGTAACCACATCCACGGAGTTTACGGCAATTACGTGAACGAGCTCATCACCTTCTGCAAGATCAAAGGGATCAGTTACACACTTCTCGACAAGGAGGGAATTTGAATGAAGATGGATGTTGTTGGCAAATTTGGTCGAGTTCTTCTTCCACTGATTACGGTCTTCAAAGAGGACCAATCGGTGGACTACGCCACGACAAGGAAAGTGGCCAGATTTGTTGTTGACAAAGGATACTGTGACTCCGTCATCGTGAGCGGTACTACAGGCGAATTCTATGTCATGAGCAAAGAAGAACGCATAAAGCTCTTTGAAGAAATCAAGAACGAACTGGGAGATTCCGTGCCTCTAATAGCCGGTACCGGAGCGGCCTTTGTTGGAGAGACTGTGGAACTCACCAGGGCTGCTGAAAGGTTAGGTTACGATGCCGCCATGGTCGTTATACCCTACTACTGTCATCCCGAGCAGGAAGGCATTTACCAACACTTCAAGAAAGTCGCAGAAAGCACTTCACTACCCATCATGATCTACAACATTCCGCTTTTCGCTGGTGTGAATATTTCTCCAGACACAGTCGCACGCTTGGCTGAAATAGACAACATCGTTGCCGTCAAAGACGAAGCGGGTCTCCACCCGTTGCAAACTACAGCGTTCATAAAAAAGACCGAAGGGCAACTCGCCGTGTATTCTGGAGACGATACCATGGTGCTCCAAGTACTGACGCAAGGTGGCGTCGGCGTCGTCAGTGGAGGTGCTCACGTGGTGGGAGACATCATAAAAGAGATGATCGACGACTTCCTTTCAGGTCGAAACGAAGATGCCACGAAAAAGTTTCACACCTTGATGGATGTATATTCGGCTTTCTATGGAGTGGATGGGAAAAGAACAAATCCGACACCCTTAGTGAAAGCGGCTTTCGAAATGATTTCCAATCTTCCGACTTCCCTTCCGAGGCTCCCGTTGACACCGGTCACCGGAGAGGAGAAGGAACTGTTGAAAGCAGCACTGAAACACGTTGGAAAGCTGTGAGGAGGTAACCCAAAGAATGCTTACGAGGGAGGAAGCCAGAGGCATTTATGTTTTGGTCCCCACACCCTTGGATTCAAAAGGACGGTTCGATGAACACACTTTCCGCGAAAATGTCAGAAAACTTTGCAAAAGCGGCGTGCACGGGATAGCCACTACGGGGACCGTTGGCGAATTCTACACACTGTCCTGGGAAGATCACAAACGATTGATCAATGCATTGGTAGACGAGGCTTCCAAGTGTCAGAAAAAATTGGCGACTATCGTTGGATGCAGTGGTCTCAACACCAAGGAGACTATAGAAAAGACATCCTATGCTGAAAGCCAAGGTGTAGATGCAGTTATGAACGTGGTGCCTTTTTATCAAAAACTGTGGGAGTGGGAAGTGGTAGAGTTTTGGAGTGATCTTGCGAAAGCCTGTCCAAACATCGGCATCTTCATCTACAACAACCCCATCACTGGACGAGTTCTCCACACTCGGGAAATCTACAAAAAACTCGCAAAGTATCCCAACATTCTTGGAAGCAAAGAAGTGGTAACCAACTTCGATCACTGGCTATCCCTACAAGATACAGGGCTTGTTCACATGCACATAGATATTCTCTTCGTCCCTACCATGATGTGGGGAGCAAAAGGATGTTTTTCTGGCGGAGCATGCATTCGTCCCCACTTGTTGCTCAAAACATACGAGCTATGTGAGCAAGGTGAATGGGAAAAGGCAAAAGAATTACAACTCCTCATAAACGAACTCATGGCCTGCCACGATCGCCATGACTACCCCATAACCCCAGGAGGCTCAGCCGCGGTTTATAAGGCTTTCGTTGAAGCAGGTGGATTTTTGAAGTGTGGCAATCCAGGAAAACCGTATCTTCCAGTTGGAGAAAGCGTGAAGTTGCAGATCAAAAAAGAGCTGGCAAAGGTGCAAAAAAGAATCGATGAGGTACTATCCCGTTTGGATGATTTCGAAGGGGTGAAATAAAGTACATGGAACTCAAAGAACTTTCAGAAGCGTATCTAAAAGCGACGACCTTTCAGAACCCCCCGTGGATACCAGGTAAAGTGGCATTCCTTCCAGCAACATGGAAAACCTATGGTGAAGAGCTGGAAAAGGTTGTACTGAAGTACAAAAAGCTCTTCCCCGAATATAAACCAGGAGATTACGAACGCCTCGCCAAACCTCCACATCCCAGGTACATGCCAGGAAAGTTCACTGACGCGTGGGGATGTGTTTGGAGCAATGATTACGAAGGACTCGCCGGTGTTGTAACGGAAAGTCCACTCAAAGATTGGAAGAAACTTGAGAGTTTTCTGCCGCCTGATCCTGAGAAAATGGACGATTACGGCGATCTCGTGGATTGGGATCAACGAAGAAGACAAATGGAACGCATACACGACCTTGGAGGACTCGCGTTCGGCTATTTCATACACGGCTTTTTCTTCATGCGTCTCTTCTATCTTCGAGGGTTTGAAGAATTGATGCTCGACATGGCGATGGGTGAAAGAAGAGTTTGGACGCTCATAAAAAAGGTCAGAGAGTATAACCTCAAACTGGCAGAACTCTGGTTAAAAACAGGGATCGATGTTGTTTGGTTTGGTGATGACTTAGGAACTCAGGAATCTTTGATGATAAGCCCCAAAATGTTCCGTGAATACATTAAACCCTTCTACAAAGAGATTTTTGGATTGTTCAAAGATGCGGGAGTTTACGTGTACTTTCACAGCGACGGGCGGATTGTCGATATTTTGGAGGATCTGATCGAATGCGGAGTCAGCATCGTCAATCCGCAAATCGGGCCAAACACAGTGGAAGAACTCGAGAGGCTCAAAGGCCGTGTCTGCATGGACGTGGATCTCGACAGACAACTCTTCTCCACCGGTACGCCGAACCAAATAAGAGAACATATCCACTGCGTTATAGAAGCTATGAAACAAGAAGAGGGAGGTCTTATGGCTTATGCAGAGTGCAGTCCAGAGGTACCGTTGGAAAATATCGAGGCTGTCTGTGCCACCATGTCAGAACTTTGCGGTCCAACGGCTATGAAAGACTTTGTACAGTTGCAAACAGCCACACTTCTGAAAAGCAATGGAGGTGATTGAAGTGGGAACGTTGGAAAAATTGCGAGACGCGCTCATAGAAGGTAAAGTGGAAGAAGTGAAGCATTACACACAGCAAGCGTTAGATGAAAATACACCCGCAAAAACAATATTAGATCAAGGGTTAATCGCAGGTATGGATGTAGTCGGGGTTAGATTCAAGGAGGGTGAATACTTCCTGCCAGAGGTTTTGCTATGTGCGAAGGCGATGCACGCCGGACTTGATCTTCTTAAGCCTCTTCTCGTAGGTGAAAGCGGTCAAAGTGCTGGTACCGTCGTGCTTGGAACTGTCAAAGGCGATCTCCACGATATAGGGAAACGCATAGTCAAGGCTATGTTAGAAGGTGCTGGATACGAAGTAATCGACATAGGTGTGGACGTGGACGCAGAAAAGTTTGTAGAAAGTGTCAGGAAACACAAACCACTCGTTCTGGGAATGTCTGCTCTCTTGACAACCACGATGCGCTATATGAAAACGGTAATAGATGCCCTGCAAAATGAGGGTATCAGGGATAAAGTCAAAATTATCGTGGGTGGAGCGCCCGTCAACGAGGAATTCGCAAAGAGCGTAGGAGCTGACGGTTACGCCCCCAATGCCAGTGAAGCTGTAGACCTTGTGAAACGCTTGACAGCGGCATAGGAGGTCTGAAAAATGGAAGAAATGCTGTACAGCAGTGCACATGAAATGATCTTTGGGTTTGCCAAAAAGCCGGTGACTGTGGCGAACGGACTTACCTTTGGGAAGGGGAAGGTTGTTCCAGAAGTCAATTTCACCCTTCCCCCCATGGATTTGGCCCATGAAAACGTTCCAGAGATCAGGGAAAGATTCAAAGACATAGCGCATAGAATCATGGAAAGATGTGTGGAATTACAGCAGGAAGAAGTAGTCATAGAGTTCGAGCATTTATTCGACATGACAGAAAGACCGGATTTTGGAGCACAACTCACTAAGGATCTCAAAGAAGTGATCGAAAAGTACCGTCAATCACATGGCACAAAAGCCGCTCTGAGAGTGACCGTAGCCGATATTCGTGACAGGACCCGACCCCCCAGGATGAGAAGTGGCAAAGAGATTGAAACGATGCTACGTTCATTTGAGCTTTGCGCCGATGCGGGTGCCGATATACTGTCCATCGAAAGTACTGGTGGAAAGGAAATTTCAGATAACGCTTTGATGATAGGTGACGTGGAAGGGTTGCTCTTCGCACTCGGTGTTTTGGGACCGAGAGATATGGACTTCTTGTGGAGAGAGATAGTCTCGATAGCTCGGCGTTATGATGTTGTCCCTGGAGGAGATACAGCGTGCGGCTTTGCCAACACTGCCATGCAATTAGCACATCAAGGTTTGCTGCCGAAGGTGCTGGCCGCCGTCGTGCGGCTTATGAGTGCTCCGCGATCTCTGGCAGCGGTAGAAGTGGGCGCAGTTGGCCCACTCAAAGACTGCGGATATGAGAATCCGGTAATCAAGGCTATCACTGGAGTCCCCATCAGCATGGAAGGTAAAACCAGTGCGTGCGCACATTCATCGCCCTTGGGAAACATCGCAGCTGCAGTGTGTGATCTTTGGAGCAACGAATCCGTCCAGGACGTAAAGCTTCTAAGCGGCAATACACCAGAAGTCTTCACCGAGATGCTAATCTACGACTGCAGGCTGATGAACACCGCTATAGAAGAGGGAAGAGCTGAAATTTTGCGAGATCTTATGGTAGATTCCGATCGGTTTCTCGACCCGCAAGCTCTCATTCTCGACCCGAAAGTCATGTACGAAGCGGCCCGCGTGATCGTCAACGCGGGTGAAGATAAATTCAAACAAGCAGTAGCAGTTTCGAGATATGCCCATGGAGTTGTGAAAGAAGCCGAAGCAACTAACAAGATAAGACTACGCGGTGTTGAAGCGAAATGGCTTGAAAAGATAGGAAAAATCTTGGAACACCTACCCGAAGAAGAGGAAGAATTCTACGCTAGCGTAAAGGCAAGGTATGAAGGTCATTTCATCCCCGAGGAGTATGGACTAAACTGAAAATGAAAAACCGATCGAGGTGCTGAGCTTGAAAACGATCAAGATAAAGATTGCAGAAACGGGTATCGAACATTTTTGCAGGAGAGATTCTTTTCTCTACGATTGTCTTCGAGACGCGGGGATAAGTCTTCCCAGTGAATGCGGTGGCCACGGAGTATGCGGAAAATGTAAAGTTAAGGTTTTGCCTACCTCCTCCCTGACTCCGCCCAGTAACGCTGAAAAACGTTTGTTAACGCAAGAAGAGCTTGAAAACGGTATTCGCCTCGCCTGTCAGGCGAAGTTGATACGAAATGTCGAAGTCGCCATACTCTCCACCATAGAAACTTATAATATTCGCCTGACAAAAGAAACTCAACATTGTGAGCGGGACCCAAAGCTGATTGCGAAGACATTCGTCATATCTCCCGAAAGACTCGGGACCTCAAAAGGCATCCTTGAAGATTTAGAAAGCACCTTGAATGCTCAGGTTAGATCTCTCCTTGTGATAAAAACTCTTCCCCAACTTTCGAAGAAAAACGAACATCGCGGCAAGGCGATAATTTACAACGACGAAATCCTGGATTTATTGCCAGCAAGCTCATCTCGCAAACTGCTCGGCCTCGCCATAGATCTTGGAACAACGACTCTCATTGGATACTTGGACAACCTCGAAAATGGTGAGAACCTCGCAGTTTCAGTACAGTTGAACCCGCAGCGCGTTTGGGGAGCTGATATCATCTCGCGCATCTCGATCGTGATGGAAAAATCCAAACATCTGGGGGCATTGCAAAAGGCAGTTGTGAAAGCCATCAATGAAATGGCCAAAGAGCTGTGTTACAAAGCCAACGTTTCTTGTGAAGATATCTATCGCATAGTTGTGGTGGGCAATCCCACGATGCTACACATTTTGGCTGGGGTAAACCCTTCCAGTATTGCAATAGCGCCGTTCACTCCGGTGTTTTTGAGATACTTGGAGCTTTCCGCTAAGGAACTCGGTATTTCGCAAGTCCACCCTGCTTGCAAAATCTCACTCATGCCACATGTATCATCATACATCGGATCGGATGTGCTTGCGGGACTTATCAGCTCAGGATTTTTAAGAGAAATGAGAGCGCTTTACGTGGATCTTGGCACAAACGGAGAAATTGTTCTCAAAGCCGGAAAGCAGATTTTCGCTACTTCCACAGCGGCGGGTCCTGCATTCGAAGGAGCGACCATAAAACGCGGTTCAGTAGCTTGGCAAGGTGCAGTGGACCACGTTTGGATAGAGAACGGTATGCTGAGATACTCGGTGATAGGCGAGCGAGAGGCCGAAACCATTTGCGGCTCTGGCATCGTGGACTTGATTGCAGCGGCTCTTAAATCAGGATTGATTGACCCTCGGGGAAGAATCGTACCGCCACGACGAGATGGTTTCGAAGCATTCGTGCGCGAAGTCGATGGAGAACGAGCTGTTAGATTATCAGAAAAGGTGTATTTAACGCAGTCCGACATCCGAAAGATACAGCTGGCAAAAGCAGCCATAAGCACCGGCATACGTATTCTCATGGAAGAAAGTGGTGTTTCGTCCGATACACTCAAGATATACATCGCGGGCATTTTTGGTACCAGAATCAACATCCACAACGCGTTCAAAATCGGTCTGTTGCCCTCTACTTCCGGGGAAAACATCGTCCAACTTGGAAACGCCGCCGGTTTAGGTGCAAGAATGATACTCCACAATCGGAATCATGAAAGACTCATCAATGAACTCAGATCATGCATAACAACCTTAGAGCTTTCCACCGACTCTCGCTTTTCAGACGCGTTTATCGAGAATATGTCCTTTCCCAGCGAAAATATTTAGAAAAGTTTATAATGCTTTCTCACCGGTTTCTTCACTTTCCATACACATTTGAGACCTTTTGGAAAGGTGGCAAGATCTCCCGCTTGTATGTGGTACGTCTTCCCATCGGGGGTTCCCACCTCGACCTCGCCTTCAAGAAAGTAACATGTTTCGTTGGTGTCATAGTACCAATCGAAGGTGGAAACCTCTTTGGTCCAGATGGGCCAATCCTTTACTTTTAATTCCTCAAGCTTTTCTGATGAGGGTTTTTCGATCTTCACTTCCACGCTTTTCACCTCCGTGACCTCCTTTACACCTTGCGTGTCATATAAATGATACCATCGCTTCTTGAAACTGTAGTGAACCAATCCGCGTTTTTGGGTGTCTTACAGTTGGATAGAGGAGGTGATACACGGTGAATCCAAGAAAAGTGTTCATCTTGGCTTTGGTTGTAATGTTGACGATTACAGCTCTTTTCGCCGCTCAAACGAAGATTTCACCGGAAAGAATCATAATCGTTCCAAAACCTTCTGAGTTCACAGTGGATCTGTGGTTCGACAAAAAGGAGGGTGCCACGTACAAACCGGGAGAAGACTTCACAATCTTTATAAAGCCTTCCCAGAGTGCTTACATTTACGTTTTCGACATCACCCCTGATGGAGATGTTAGACTACTTTTTCCTAACAAATACGACTCCAACAATTTCGTCTCGGCGAACACGGTAAAACAGATTCCAGGGCCTAACAGCAATTATACTCTCAAAGTTGCTGGTAGTCCCGGGAAAGAGATCATACAAGTGGTGGCCGTCAAAAGCAAACTCCGTTTGATACCCATTCCCCTTGCTGAGGAAATCCCCATTCTTTCAAAGGAACCACTCGAGTTTTTCACCGACGTGATAAGGAAGCAGCTCGTTGGAGATTGGACTTCAGCAAGTTCCTATTTCTACGTAGGCATTGTCCCAACTCACGGCACTGTCAGTCTCGAATCCGATCCTCAAGGAGCATACGTTTACGTTGATGGTCGATACAGGGGTACAACTCCTATGAAAATCGTGCTCGATTCCGGAGAACACTTCGCCGTTTTTTACCTGGAAGGATACGAGCCCGTTATCTTGAACTTCCAAGTGGAGCCCAACAGAGTGATAACCGTAAAAGCGAGGTTCGAAAAGCCACATCGTGTGGGGCAGATAACCATCAGGTCTGAGCCTTCGGGTGCCAAAGTCTATATCGACGACGTTTACAAGGGAAGGACCCCTCTCGAACTCACTCTTTCAGAGGGAGAACACGAACTCAAGGTTATCCATCCCGATTACGTTGAGGAATATGCACTGACTTTCCGAATTTTCGAAGGGTCTAATGTGATCTACTCTTTCCCCTTCTACCAAAAAAAGCAGAAGCTTGGCACACTCGAGGTTTACAGCCAGCCCATGGGAGCCAGGGTCTTCCTCAACGGGAGGTACTACGGAGACACCCCACTGACTCTTCAAATAAATGAAGGGAGATACGAACTCGCTCTGATCAAAGAAGGATACCGCGTCTACGTCACCGATATTGAGATCGATTCAGGCATTCGTCAGGTGGTATCGGTGAACCTGGTCAAGATCGATTGACTCAAGCTCAACCTCTCCCTTTTAAATAAACGCCTTCTTAAGCCCCCAAATGGGGGCTTTTTCTCACGGCGGTGTTTGAAATATGAAATACATTCGCTGGCGAAAGGAGTATAATCATTATAATTAACGTGGGTGTGAGACTCACGAATAAAAAACAGGAGGTGGTATGGATGAAGAGGTGGATTTTACTCGCTGTGATCGCTCTGTTGGGTATATCTCTGATGGCAGGGATTCTCGACGAGATCAAGGCCAGGGGTTATATCATCATGGGAACGGAAGCAACGTTTCCACCTTTTGAATTCAGAAATGAAAAGAACGAAGTGGTGGGGTTTGATATCGACATCGGTCGAAAGATCGCCGAGGCGCTCGGAGTGGAGCTCAAGATCATCGACATGCCTTTCGACAGTCTCATCCCCTCCTTGGTCACCAAGAAGATCGACATGGCCATTGCCGCTATGACGATCACCGAAGAGCGAAAGAAGTCCGTGAGTTTCTCGGATTCTTACTTCAGGGCGGGACAGGTCATAGTCGTTAGGAAAGGTTACCCTCCCATCAAAACCCTCGAGGAACTCAAAGGAAAGAAGGTCGCGGTCCAGCAGGGAACGACTGGTGATCTCATCGTCTCCGAGATCGAAGGAGTACAAATAAGCAGATTCACCCGTTTTACCGACGCTTTCCTCGAACTCATGAACAAGCGCGTGGATGCGGTGGTACTCGACTTCGCACCGGCGAGAGCGTACGTTGCCATGTATCCGCAACTGATCATAACCAGCGACGTGTTGTCTGAAGAGGAGTATGGCATCGCCGTTAGAAAGGAAGACACAGATCTTCTGGAATTTATCAACGATGTATTGAGGACCATGAAAAAGAGTCCTTATGATCTCTTGGTGGAGAAGTGGTTTTCCCAGTAAGCTGGAGCTGATCATCTGAATGCCTTACTGGTTGGAAGCAGTACTCGATTCGTTTCCGTATCTGCTCTCTGGAACATTGGTAACACTCGAGATCACAGTGCTTGCCATCTTCCTGGGGCTTCTCATAGGAACTTTCGTAGGAATGGCTCGATTGTCGAAAAAGAGGTGGATCAACACACCTGCAACGGTGTACGTGGAATTCATTCGCGGTACACCTTTGTTGGTACAGATATTCATCATCTATTTCGGACTCCCGTCCTTGGGCATTTACATCGAGCGCTTTCCTGCAGGTATACTGGCTCTGGGCATCAACAGTGGGGCGTACGTTGCTGAGATCGTACGGGCAGGCATACAGTCGGTAAGCAAGGGGCAGTACGAAGCCGCGAGATCGTTGGGTTTAAGCCATTGGCAGGCTATGAGATACGTCGTGCTGCCCCAAGCTTTCCGCAACATCCTGCCGGCGTTAGGCAACGAGTTCATCACACTTACCAAGGACAGTTCATTGGTGTCAGTCATCGCCATCGAGGAACTCTTGAGGAGAGGAACCATCGCTATCAGTAGAACCTTTCAATCGTTCTCCGTATATTCTGCGGTGGCCTTGCTCTACTTCGTCATGACCTTTTCTCTTTCAAGGTTGGTCAGGTGGACAGAAAAGAGGTTGGAAATACCGTGAGCTTTTTGCTTGAGGTAGAAGATCTCTGGAAATCTTTCGGAGACCTACAAGTTCTCAAGGGAGTTAACATGAAACTGAAATCTGGAGAAGTCCTGGTGGTGGTTGGCCCCAGCGGAGGGGGAAAGAGTACGTTTTTGCGCTGTATAAATCACCTGGAAGTGCCAGACAGAGGTAGAATTGTTTTCGATGGAGAAGAGGTAAGGGAAGACAAGAATATCAACCAGATTCGTTCCAAGATAGGAATGGTTTTTCAGCAGTTCAACCTCTTTCCTCATTTGACCGTGTTGGAAAATCTCGTCTTAGCGCCTGTGAAGGTCAAGAGTATAAACGAAGAAGAAGCCACAAAAAAGGCAAAAAGGCTTTTGGAAAGGGTGGGGCTTTCAGAAAAAGTGGAAGCTTATCCTTCGCAGTTATCCGGTGGGCAACAACAACGCGTAGCTATAGCAAGAGCGCTGATGATGGACCCCAAACTGATGCTCTTCGACGAACCGACCTCTGCGTTGGATCCAGAGTTAGTGGCCGAGGTTCTTGAGGTGATGAAAAGCCTTGCAACGGATGGAATGACCATGATAGTGGTAACCCACGAGATGGGATTTGCCAAAGAAGTGGCGAACAAAGTGTGTTTCATGGACAGCGGGATCATTGTTGAAGAAGCACCACCGGAGACTTTCTTCTCCAGTCCTGAAAACCCCAGAACCAAGGAATTTCTCTCCAAAATACTGGGGGTATGAGATTACCGCGTGGAAACTCTCGGTAAGACTTCCAGCGCTCGATCGAAACCGATCCCGTTGCGAGCCGTTTTGTGGTTTTCTGTTGAAGCTAACTCCCTTTAGAGGTCTGTGACAGAGAAATCAGCGCCGCAGATTCTCCACCTTCAGTGGGTCAATTCAGTTGTAGGTGGTTCATTTGCACGTCACTTAAAGGGAAAAGAGGTGTGTTCGAAAAAGGTCTTCTTTTCCCTCCTTCCCGTCCACAAAACGACCCACGCGAAGATTCAGCGTCCTGCTTCAACTTCGCTCTCATCCGCATCCATGCGGCTTCGAAGTCGTTTTGTATGGATGCTCACTCGGTACTCGTGAGGGATCCTGTTAAGCGATTCATGTGAAGAGGCAGAGGTTTTCACATTGCAGAAAGCTTGTCTTGCGAAGCGCCGAAGCGAGCACTCATACAAACGGGCACCGAGCTACACGGATGTAGCGAGCATGAAGCTGAAACAGGATGTTGAATCTTCAT
>QNAP01000015.1 GCA_003641795.1 Thermotogae bacterium
CACCACTTCCTCCTCTATGTTATGTTCAATCTCCTGAACAATCCCCTTCTCAGAAAGGTCGCTGATATTGTTGGTTGTTACTGATTTTTGAGACACCCTATGGGAAAGACCTATTACTTTTGTTGTGAGACCTGCGGAAAGGAATTTCAAAAGGATCCGTCCCGCTACACCAAAAGTGAGAGGTGAAAAGGTGGTTGTCACTGAAGTGCGCTCAGCGGAAGAAAGGAGCCATCTGGCGGAACCACGGCTTTTGCAACCTTCTTGTGATATCTGAGCGTGAGACCGTTATCTGCCAAAGAAACGGGATTCCCATCTAAAACGATGGCGTTTCCTGGAGCAAGATGCTTCATGGCTACAACGTCTCCCTCTCCAAAGACGATCTGTCTTATGGTTACAGCTTTCTTCGGCGATCTGGGTCTTGCCACAATCGTTGGATGATCGCTGAGCACTACTACGGCTCTGCGTCCCGTGTGGTGAGCGTAGCAAAGCATTCCCGTTGCGGCCTTGCCCACATAGAACTCGCTCCTGTACAAGGGAGCAACGGCGATCTGCTTCACACCACGGTTACCTTTGAAAACAGTCCTTCCGTTGAGCTCGATCACGAAATCTCTTGTTGCCACCCTTCTAACTACGCGTTTGAGCTCCCTCAACTCACCGTTCTTTACATAGGCTACCGCGTCAAAATCCACACGTTTTCCACCGAGGGTTCCAAGGAAGGTTCGCGACACGACTACATCCACAAAAGCGAGACCGAGTTTGTTTTTTGAGACAACTTCGAGCGCTCCCACGAACTCGAAATCTAGCTGGGCGAAATCCACGTCCCTAAGCTTTTGCAGGTTGAAGCGAACCAGCGGACCCACGTTGCCTGTGCCCACTCCGATACCCATAAGCGGAGCCTCGATGCTTCTGTTTATCATAGCATTTGCGATCATGTTCATCGTGCCATCGCCACCGATGCCCACGATCACATTAGGTTTTGAATCTTTTGAAAATTGTTCGACAAGTTCCTGGACCGAAGAAGCAATTGTCAGATTTCGATTTTGATATGAACCAACCATGTTAAAGCATCCAAACGCACCCCAAAAAACAGCGGCGTCGATGGATGAAAGTTTTTCTTCCAGCACTTCCAAGATGTTTGTGGGTATTTTTTTCTTCCCTGCTTCCAAATTCAGAAAGATCCACACAACCATCTCTAACCAGTCCACATTATGAAATTAAAACTCTCTCTAACTCTCACCGCGAAAGGTGATAGCAAAAATTGGCAACAGTGACTCAAGCTCCCCATCCAATCCCCACCATGAGCTTCGAAATTCTCTCGTGTTCGTCTGGCTTTAAAGGGAAAGAAAGCTTTCCATTATAAACAACGTGGACCCTATGAGAGAGGATCTGTATTTCTTGAAGATCTGTTGAGACGAGCAAGATTGCGGTCCCGTTTCTGGCTTGTTTTGCTATCAAATCATGAACTTGTTTGGCAGAACGCACGTCCAAACCTTGAGTGGGATTCACTGCAATTAGCAATCTAGGTAAAGTTTGAAATTCTCGAGCCACAATGACTTTCTGTGCATTGCCTCCAGAAAGAAGCTTTACCGGTTGTTGGAGGGAGGCCAGTTTGATGTCATATTCTTTTACCAATCGACGGGCGTTCTCTAAAGCCACTCTTCTGTTGAAAAACAGCTTTTTGCAAAGTGGTGGTTTTTTGTAGACATTGAGGACCATATTCTCCATTACGCTCATATCTTTCACCAAACCAACGTTGAAACGATCTTCAGGGATGTAAGCAACCCCCATGCCCCTCAGCAACTTTGGAGTGACTCGCTCGAACTCTCTATCGCTCAAAACTATCTTCCCCTTTAAGAACGGACGAAGTCCCATAAGGGCTTCGACAAGTTCTTTTTGGCCGTTTCCTTCTACGCCGGCGAGTCCAACCACTTCCCCGGCACGGATGCAAAGGTTCAAGTCCTGGACTTTGATACCCCCCATGTCCGAGGGGACATCAAGGTTCACAACTTTCAACACTTCTTTTTGAGACACCCACGATTCATCCACCAATCTTTTTTCGGGTTCATAACCACCCACCATGGCTTCTGCAAGCTCATGAATATCGTAACGGGAAACCGCACCAGAGAGCACCACTCTTCCTCGGCGCAGCACTGTGACCCTGTCAGCCACGCGCTTAACCTCGTCGAGTTTGTGGGTAACGAAAACCACACCCTTCTCTTGAGACTTCATGGATTTCATGATTTGGAGAAGTCGGTCTGTCTCGCTGGGTGAAAGGGTGCTGGTAGGCTCGTCGAGGATTATCACGTCCACATCACGATACAAAAGTTTAAGTATCTCCACAAGCTGCTGTTGCCCCACGGCAAGCTGCCACACGGGGCTTTCGATATCTATACGCAGATCGAGGCGTCGAGCAATCTCTTCAACTCGCTGGAGGACTCGAGATTCTTTCCTTCGAAACCAGTCTTTGGTACCCAAAAGCACGTTTTCTGCTACATTGAATGAGGGAACCAGCGCGAAGTGCTGCTGCACCATCCCAACTCCATATGCTATAGCAGTGGCAGGCGAATCGATCGCCACTTCTTCGCCCTTGATCTCTATTCGTCCGGCGTCTGGAGTGTAGAGACCGTAGAGAATGTTCATCAAGGTGGTCTTACCCGCACCGTTTTCACCAAGCAGTGAATGTACTTCTCCTGCCCTGATTTCAAAACTGACGTTGTCATTGGCGATCACGTCGTCAAAGCGTTTGGTTACACCTTGTACTTTCAGTAAAACTTTCGACAATTTTCTCACCTCATCGTTTCAAACGAAGAGAGTCACGAGCTTTCCATCTTCTACGTCCACCAACCCCTTGTCGGTTATCCTCAATTGCGGAATGACGGCGAGTTGAACAAAAGAAAGGGTCATAAAAGGATCCGATAGGGTCGTCCCCAAGTCCTGTACGATGCTCTTCAACCGGTTTATCCGTTGGGCCACTTCTTCCATCCCAAGGGAGGACATCAATCCAGCCACGTCCAAGGGGAGCTCTCCTATAACCTTCCCGTTTTCGGCGACGACTATACCACCACCCAGTTCCATCACCCTGTTCGCTGCTGTCACCATGTCGAGATCTGTCACTCCCACTACGCAGAGGTTGTGGGAATCGTGCCCCACGGACGTTGACAAGGCTCCCCGTTTTATACCAAAACCCCTCACAAATCCCACAGTCATGCTTCGTTTGGTGTAGCGGCTTATCACCGCGATTTTGAGGATATCTCTTGAAGTGTCGCTCACGATGAACCCGTCTTCCACTTTTGGTTCCAGGATCATCTGTCGTGTGAGCACGTCCTTTTCGGAGACTTCTATGACCCGGATTTTGCCCCCTTGGCATTTCATTTTGAGTTCCTCACCCTTCAAAGGATCGCAGACGAAAGTACTGCTGAGGTCTGGTAATTCGTCTTTCTTCCCGGAGATTTCTACGATGAGCTTACCATCTTCCGCCACGGTACGCGCATCTTTAATCACCATTTTCGGCCAGAAATCCTCCAAAGAATCTGTCACCACGAGGTCTGCTTTGTAGCCAGGAGCTACAGCGCCCATACTCCTCAAACCGTAGTGTCTGGCAGTGTTTATCGAAGCCATTCGGATGGCAACGACTGGATCAACGCCCGCCTTCACAGCCTTCCGTATCATGTGATCTATATGTCCTTCATTCAGTATATCGCCGGGGTGTTTGTCATCAGTGCAGAAAGAAAAGAACTGGTGGTTCATGGGGTTGACCACTTTTATGAGATCGTCCATGTTCCGAGCGACGCTTCCTTCTCTGATCAAAACTTGCATTCCTCGAGATACCTTCTCCAACGCCTCTTCCGGCGTTGTGGATTCATGATCCGATCTGATGAAAGCACAGATGTAAGCGTTCAGATTCTTTCCACTGACTCCTGGTGCATGTCCATCGATCTTCTTGTATTTATGACGAAAGAGTTCAATCATGGTGATCAACTCGCCTGAAGCGTTGAGAACTCCCGGATAGTTCATCACCTCACCCAAGCCGAGTACCCTCGGGTGCTTTTCGAGAAAACCGATCATATCAACAACCCTCAACTGCGCACCACTGGTTTCCATGTTAGTGGCAGGAACCGAAGACGGCATCATGACGTACATATTTAGCGGTATGCCTTCTGTATAGCTGAGCATATACTCCACACCTTTCAGCCCCGCAACGTTGGCGATCTCGTGAGGATCGGCGATGACCGTTGTCGTTCCTCGAGTGAGAACCGCGCGGGCGAATTCGACCGGATCCACCATGGAACTCTCTACATGTAAGTGTGCGTCAATCAATCCGGGAACCACGTAAGCTCCTTTAAGATCGATCACACGTTTTCCCTCATTGTAGTCTCCCAATCCTGCAATTCGCTTTCTGAAGATGGCGATGTTGGTTTTTTCGATCTCTCCGCTGAAAACGTTCACCACTCTTGCGTTTTTTATGAGCAGATCCGCGGGTTTGCTGCCCATAGCTATCGGCAGGATGTCCTCTATCCTCATTTTTCCCCCTCCCTCAAATACGGTTTCCCCAGTGACCTGGGAGCTCCCAGCATCTTCTTCGCCTTTTCGGAAGAGAAGAAGAGCATGACGCCTATAGTTACCAAATATGGAAACATACCCAGGATGTACGGTGAGATTTCGATGTTCAACGTTTGTACCCTGTATTGGAGGGCGGAGACGCCGCCGAACAGATAAGCTCCTAAGAGTACACGCGTGGGATCCCAAAACGCGAAGATCACTATCACGAGGGCGATCCATCCCCTTCCAGCGGTCATATTTTCGATCCACATGGGCGCATACGCCAAGGAAATGTGCGCTCCCCCAAGTGCCATCAAAGATCCTCCCACGGCTGTGGCAATAAATCGGTACCGATAAACGTTTATCCCAGCGGAGTCGGCGCTCCTGGGATTTTCACCAACGGCGCTTAATTCCACACCGATACGCGTCCTCTTCACGAAATACCACACGGTGAAGAAAACAAGATACGATAAATAAACTAACCAGTCTTGGGAGAAGAATCCCTTCAGGATCGGTATGTTTCCCAAGACTGGGACAGTCCAGGAAGGTACTTGAGAGATAGTCTTACCAATATAGGCTTTCCCCAAGAATCCGCTCAATCCCGACCCCCCCAAAACGAATGCGAGCCCTGTTACCACCTGATTGAGGGCGAATTCAACTGTTAAGAGAGCGTAGAGGACCCCCATTATAAACCCAACGAGCGCAGCCACAACAACCCCCAGCAAAGGTAAGCCTGCGATGTTCACCGTGACGAATCCTGTGACGGCTCCCATGAGCATGAACCCTTCAACCCCAAGGTTCAACACCCCACTCTTTTCTGTTACGAGCTCACCCAAGGCGGCGTACAGTAAGGGTGTTCCCGCTCTCACGGTAGCTTGTAAGATCGCATCCACGGTCTCCAATTCAAGTCCCTCCACGTTTCACAAACTTCGGTCTATGCAGGAAAAGGTTGCGTATCAAGATAACGCTGACCAAGATGATTCCCTGTACCAGAAAGCTGACCGAGACAGGAAAACCCATGGTCAGCTCGAGTCTCGCATTCCCCACGAAAAGCCCCGTGATCAACGGCCCAGCAAAGAGCACCGCAATGGGATTGAGATTCGAGATGAAGGCTACGATTATTGCGGTATAACCGTAGCCCGGTGAGAAACCGTGTTGAAGTACGTACTGGGCGCCGAACATGTGGATCGCGCCTGCCAAACCTGCGACCGCTCCACTCAAAGAGAGGGCAAGCACCTGGCTTTTTTGAACTGGAACCCCCGACTGCCGAGCCGCTTCAAAACCCAAGCCCGTTGCCTTCCATTCAAAGCCAAAGACGGCTTTTCGCATTAGAAACCAGACGATCAGTACCACTATGGGTATCGATAGCACGCCCCAGTGAACGTTCAAAGCTTTTATCTTTCCCAAGGTAACGGGGACGGGATCGGTAAGGGGAAAGTTTTTCACCTTGGCACTCTTCCATGGACCGTAAACGAGATAATCCAAGAGCTTGAGAGCCACATAGTTGAGCATCAACGTCGAGAGAATTTCATTGACTCCCAGCTTTACTTTCATCAGTGCTGGTCCCAAAGCCCAGAGCGCTCCAGCCAGTGCAGCCACTATCAAAGTTACAATCAGCACCGCCAGCGATGGCCAATCTTTGAGTAGCAAGACAGAGAAACCAGTGGTTGCGATGGCACCAAGGATGAACTGCCCCTCTCCACCGATATTCCACATCCCAGCTTCGAAGGTCACACAAAGTCCTGTGGCGATGAGTGTCACGGGAACGGATCGGGTCAATGTTTCGATGATTCCAGCTCGAGTGAAGAAGGCCCAAGCGATCATTTCTTTGATTGCTTCGAAAGGTGAGCGCCCAAGCATGAACACCAAAAGCGAGAGCATGATGAGCGCGGTAAAAATGGCCACAGTAGATGATAAAGCCTGCTGTGCTATCGTCAATGAAAGAGGGGATCGGAGAATCAACCTGTAGCGCCGAAAGAAGATGAAGATCCATAAAACCAGGATCCCGATTACTATGCCCAGTCCCAGATTGGTCCAGAAAGTTCGTATACCTTGACGTTTCTGTGCAATCCAAGAAGGTTCTAACTCTCCTACGATGGCGGGCTTGCCTTCGAGAAACCCAACGTCCTCAAGGTTTACGGGTGTCATTTGAGAAATTTCGATCCCCGCTCCTGACTTGTACACGTTCGAAGCCAGAACTACCGCGCTTTTCACGTTCTCTTTCGAGGACAGCGCAGCCAACGTCAGGCGAATTTTGTCGTTTGCCAGCTTTTCTGAAAAGCTCTTCAAAGGATATTCGCTCACTCTGAAAACGAGGTCTCGCACACGGAAAGCCAAGTCGACGACGTACCTTCCTCGAACATCTTTCCAGCTAAAAATCACTATACTACCAGGCTTCATCTCCTTCGCACGCTGGTACCAGTCCTCACTTCGTTCATCGATGGGAGGTAGTGCGAAGGGCAATTCATAAGTATAAACACTCTCACCGTTTGGGAGAACACAGTAGACGTCTGCAGCGCCGAGTTTGTCGAGCAAGTGTTGCATCCAGTAACGCAACTCTGTTTGCGTTCCTTCGGGTGTTTCCAAAACGAGTGAGTTGATTTGGGAGAGTGCGATGAAGAGGTCTTTTTCGAGAGAACTTCGAAGCTCGGTCAATACCTCTGTTAACGCTTTTGTCCCCGTTTCAAAGATCCGTCCACTTGCACGCTTGTATCCGAAAAAACTTAAAATCACGGCCGCCACGAGGGCGGCCACAAAAAGTGCATTCCAACGTTTCATAGGTGTTTCTATCACTCCCCTGATTTGGGAAGCGTTCCTTCAACGCCTCGGACAAACCAATACATATCCCAGATTTCGTGATCACTCATGACTTCTCCTTCTTTGACTCTCAGATTACCTTTGTTGTCGTAAAGAGGTCCCTTGAAAACTTTATATTCTCCCTTTTGGAAAAGGTATTTGTACGTTTCCACCAATTTCACGACCGATTTGGGAACGACTGGATGGAGCGGAGCGATGTCCACCACACCTTTTTCGAAGCCTGGCCACAGATCTTCGCTCTTCCAAGTGCCGTCTATGAAGGATTTTGTGATCTCCACGTAGAGTGGCCCCCAATTCCATATGGCTGCAGTGAGGTGGGAATGGGGAGCGAACTTGCTCATGTCGGTGTTGTAGCCTATAGACCAGACACCTTTTTCTTGTGCCGCTTGGTTAGCCGCCGGTGAATCCTGACCATGAGCGATCACATCACATCCAGCCTCTATCAAACTCAACGCTGCTTCTTTCTCCGTTGCGGGATCGAACCAGGCGTTCACCCAAACTACCTTTACCCTCGCCTTGGGGTTCACAAGGCGTGCACCGAGTGTGAACGCGTTTATACCCCTCACAACTTCAGGGATTGGATGCGGTGCCACGTATCCGATAAGGTTGCTTTCTGTCATCGCTCCAGCTACTATTCCTACCAAGAAATCAGCTTGATAGATCCGACCGAAGTAGGTACCTACGTTCTCCGCTCTTTTAAATCCAGAGCAGTGCATGAAAACGGTGTTGGGGAACTCTTTCGCTACTTCGATGACCGAATCCATGTAACCGTAGCTTGTGGCGTAGATCAGCTCGAATCCAGAAGCTGCGAGTTGTCTAAGTTTCACAGCCGCTTCTACCCCTTCCGAAACGCTTTCAAAGTAGGCGGTTTCAACTGTGGGGAGTACTTTCTCGAGATACTGTCTTCCTCGATCGTGAGCATATGTCCAACCCGCGTCACCAACAGGACCTACATAGACAAACCCCACTTTAAGTGCGAAGATTACGCGGATCATAAGAAGAACCGCTACCAGCAACCCTGCTCTCTTCACTCGAAACACCTCCTCGCTCATCTATCTCGCTTTTCTTCACCTTCAACCATCTGTTTCAACACCCCAAAAAGGATACTATCAGCATTCTTTATAGCTGTGCTCAACAAGTTGAAACTTTCAATTAACGTGCGTATCTCGATAAAATCGTTTTTATCAACACTAACCAGATAACCGTATTCATGATTTTCGAGAGCTTTTATTCCCAAAAGGAGCTTTGAAAGTTGTTTTTTGAATCTGCCGCTAACATGGTAGATCGACGCGGTATAAGCGATCAGAAGGACGACGATCACTGAGAGAAAAGCCAACGTCAAGCGCCACTGTATACCGAAGTGTGTGTTCGTTATCCCTTGAACCTGAACAAAAACATATTCCAGAGCTCTGTCGTAACCATCGTTGACGACCGCGGCTTTCAATTGCGCGAGAGTTTCATCAATGTTTTCATCAAGGCCTCGTGCAAAAAGATTCTTCAAAATCGCACTTCTTTTCAGTGTGCGTTGTAACCTTTTAAGCGAAGATTCGTAGCGGGTCACGATGGTTTCTACAGAAAGTTCCCCGGGCTTGAAAACACTGTTAGAGAGTTCTGAGAGAAGGTTCATTTCCATGTCGGCTTCGAAGGCCACACTCAAAAGGCCAGCATAAAGAGACACCACCACGATCGTGAGAATTGCAAAACCCCCAGTAACAAGAAAGAGAAGGGACCTGTAAGACATGAGATCACCTCGAGGAGATTATAACACCATCTTCACATCTTTAGCTCCACCCTTGTGCCCACTCCAAGCCTTGAGTCGATCGCGATTTCAAAGCCGAGGACTTCCGCAAGGTGTTTAGCGATGGCAAGGCCGAGGCCCGATCCCCCTCTATCCCTTACGTTGCTGGCTCGGAAGAAACGCTGAAAAATAAAGGGAAGCTCTTTTGGAGGAATACCGACACCAGTATCCTCCACTACAATCCTTTTGTTGCTGGCAGATATGGTGACTTTTCCACCTGGATCGGTATATTTGATGGCGTTGGAAATGATGTTCCTCACAATGATCCCCAAAGCCTCGGGGTCTGTTTTCATCATTCCTCGAGCTTTCACCTTGACTTCCAGCTTCTTTCTTTCGACACGATCGGCGTACAGTTTGAGAATCTCCTGAATCACTCCACGAAGCTCCACACGCCGAGAGCGTGGAACGTAGTTCCCCATTTCAACCTTGGAAAGAAGGAGAAGTTCGTCGACGATTCTCGCTATCTTTCCGAGGTGGTTCTCGATCTTTTCTATATTTTTCTCAACATCTATGCCTTCCTTCACCAAATAGAGAAGTCCTCCAATGGAAGTTATAGGGGTCAAAATCTCGTGTGCTATGGCGTCTATGAGAAACTGTTTCATCTGACTGAAAGTGTCGATCGGTTTTAGAATGATATGTTCTCCATAAATGAGTGCTTCGCATTCACCGATCTCGGTTTTCAATATCCTGCTTTTAGGTATTCTAACAACCTTACCTTCCTCAAAACCCATAGCACGAGCAGCTGCATTGAGTTCCACGATAACACCGTTATTCGTTTTGATGATTCCCGCTTCAAGGAGATCAGTCCACTTTGAGACGATATCCAACACCTCTCACCGTGGCGATCACATCGAAGCCGAGCTTCTTTCTAAGATAGCTGATGTGTACGTCCACTACCCTGTCGGAAACGTCTTCAAATCCCCACACGGCGTCGAGTATTTCCGATCGTGAGAAGATCTTATTTGGAGCGGAGGCGAGGAGTGAAAGGATGGAAAATTCCTTGTGAGAGAGCGGAATGGTCTTTCCATCCTTTTCAACGCTCATGCGGGATCTGTTTATGGTGATCTCACCCACCTTCAAAACCTCCTCGTAATCTTGTTTCCTCCTCCTCAAAAGTGCTCGGACTCTCGCCACCACTTCGCGTGGGTTGAACGGCTTCACCATGTAGTCATCCGCTCCCATTTCCAACCCGAGAATCCTGTCCCTGTCCGAACGCTTCGCCGTTAGTACTAAGATATATGAATCTTGGGTGGAAAGTCTGAGTCTCGGGATCTCGTCTACGGCATCTCCGTCCGGTAGTAGAAGATCGAGAATGATCACATCGAAGCTGCCGGAGTTAAGGCGGTGGTACATTTCTTCTATGCTACCTGCCTCGACCGCATCGTAGCCCTCCATAGAGAGCACACTCACGATGATATAACGGATGTCTTCCTCATCTTCCACGACGAGAACCTTAGCCATGGCATCACCCCTTTTCCGTGTCTATTATTCCCCGAAGGGGTTAAGCAAGATTAAAGTCTTTTAACATAAATCAACACTTTCAAAATCGATCTGACGTAGAGTTTCAACGGAGGTGGGTAAATGTGAAGAGAACGATTCTTTCAGTTATATTGCTTCTTGCGTTGGGGTTTCTCTTGATGGCCGATACCCTTGTGATCAAGGGCTCCAACACTGTACTGCCCATAGCTCAAAGATGGGTTGAAGCTTTCAAAAAGTACTATCCCGATCTTGCAGTGACTCTCGAAGGAGCGGGATCATCCACGGGGATCAAAGCGCTCTTCAACGGCACAGCAGATCTGGCTAACTCGAGCCGATTTCTGAAATCCTCCGAAGTCGAGAAAATGCATGCGGAGGGGAAGTATTTCACCCCTATTGTTATAGCTTACGACGGTATCGCTGTGATCGTGAACAAATCGCTTCCCATCAACGATATCAGCAGAGAAACACTCAAAAAGATCTACACTGGAAAGATCACCACGTGGAACCAAATAGATCCGTCCCTGCCCAAAAAACGCATAACCATCTACTCGAGAAATACCGCTTCGGGCACCTTCGAAACTTGGGAGAACAAGGTTCTTGACAAGGAAAGGATGGCTCCTTGGGTACAGATGCTGGAAAGTACGCAGGCGGAGGTTGAGGCTATAAAACGGAATCCTTATGCCATAGGGTACGTTGGCTACGGCTACGTCACCGAGGACGTGAAGGTTTTGAAAGTGGAAGGCGTGGCGCCCAGCATGAAGACAATCCTTTCAGGCGAGTACTCGATTTCCAGGCCACTCTTCGTTTTTGTGGATCTGTCACGATTCGGAAACACTTGGCCCGAAACCAACGTGGTGGCGAAGTTCATCAAATTCATAGTTTCGCCCGAAGGTCAAAAACTCGTTGAAGATGCTGGATATGTCCCTGCATACCCTACTACAAGTAGTGAATGAAGAAAGGGTGAGATAGAGATTTGAAGAGGTTTCTCAACTTTCTCTTTTCTTCGGTGGTAGTCCTCGTCTCGATCTGCGTGATCGCCGCATTGATAGGGATATTTGCCATGTTGATCCATGAATCCCTACCCGCTCTCAAAAAGATTGGGTGGGAATTCATCGCTTCTGGCGCGTGGTATCCCACTTACGAGGATGCGGAGTTTGGAATGTTGTATATGATCTTGGATTCGCTCATTTTGGTGGGGTTAACCTCGGTAGTGGTCTTCCCGATGGGACTGGGCATTGCCCTTTACACCACCGAGTACGCCAACCGAAGAGAACGGGAGATAGTCAGATCCGTCACTGAGCTCATCTCTGGTATTCCAAGTGTCGTGGTGGGGTTGATCGGCGTGCTACTGATCGGCCCACTCATGTTGAAAATCGGCGCATGGACTCCCTTCAATCTCTTAAACGCGGTGGTCTCACTCACAGTACTCACGTTACCTTACGCCATCTCGTTGATTATCGAGTCACTTCAAAGTGTCAGTAGGGACCTGAGAGAAGCGGCATTGGCACTGGGAAGTAGCAAGATAAGGGCATCTGCCATGGCGATAAGAGGAGCAAAGCATGAAATGTTATACGCTTTAGTTCTCATTGTTAACCGTGTTCTGGGCGAAACAATGGTGGTGCTCATGGTAGCAGGGGGAGCTGTTATGTTGCCGAGAAGTCTTTTCGATCCGATTCGTCCCTTGACAGCGGCTATCGCCAGCGAAGTGGGAGAGGTTGAGTTAGGAAGTCTCCACTACAGCGCTCTCTTCCTAGCAGGAGCTGTACTCTTGGTGATTTCAGCGGTCATCACGGTAACAGCGGAAACTTTCATCAGGAGAGGAAAGCGATGGCTGACAGGATAGCCTCGTCACTATTGAAACTGCTCACTTATATCGTCTTCGTGATATCCACCGCAGTGATTCTTTTCCCCGTTTTTAAGGGAATACGCTATTTCAATCCGACTTTCTTTACAGAGTTTCCAAGCCAGGGCATGACACAGGGTGGGATCTTTCCAGCCATTGTGGGGTCGCTCTTGTTGATGTCATTAGTGGCGGTTTTTTCTGTGCCTGTGGGAGTCCTCATCGGCGTTTTTCTCAGTGAATATGCTAAACCCACCTGGCTTTCTGCGCTCTTGCGGACTACTATAACCACAATGACCAGTATACCGTCGATTGTGTACGGGCTCTTCGGATTGGCTTTCTTCTGCATTACAATGGGCTTCGGTACTTCGCTGCTTTCAGCTTCATTCACCTTGTCGATCATGACTGTTCCGTTTGTGGGCGGTTCAGTTTCGAACTTTCTCATGGCGGTTTCAAACGATTTGAGAGAAGCGGCTATGGCCATAGGAGCAGACAAGCGTGAAACGGTCTTCATGGTTATCAGAGCGGCGAAGACGGGAATCCTGAGCAGCACGCTTCTGGGGCTTGGACGCGCTTTTGGCGAAACTGCGCCTATATTGGTTACTGGTGCAGTCTTCTACGCCACAAACTTACCACGGCGGCTCACGGACCCAATAATGACCTTACCTACACACATATACGCCGTCGTCACCAATTTCCCCGAGGATGCGTACTGGATGGCCTACGGTAGCGCCGCTTTGATGGTGATCATCATCGTTGCAATCTACTCCATAGTTCAGTGGATACGGAGGCGAAGCTCGTGAACAAAGAAATAGTTTACGAAATGAAAAATCTCAGCGCTTGGTTTGGGAAAAATCAGGTCTTGAAAAACGTCAGCTTGAAGATATACAGGAACAAAATCACCGCCATTATGGGACCTTCTGGTTGTGGTAAAACCACACTTTTGAGGTGTTTCAACCGCCTCAACGATTACACAGAAAGTTTCAGAGTCGAAGGAGACATCTTCTTCAACGGCCAGAACATATACCAGATGGACCCCGTTCAACTTCGCAGGCGTGTGGGTATGGTTTTTCAACGGCCCAACCCTTTCCCCATGTCTATCTTTGACAACGTAGCCTATGGACCTCGGATCCACGGGCTTGCCAAAAAAAGAGGGTTGAGCGAGCGTGTGGAGAAAGCTTTGAAGGCAGCGGCACTTTGGGATGAAGTCCATGGGGAACTGAGAAAATCCGCTTATAAGCTTTCTGGCGGTCAGCAACAGCGGCTCTGCATAGCTAGGGCTGTAGCGGTGGAACCTGAGGTGATTCTGCTTGACGAACCCACTTCAGCTCTCGATCCCATCGCAACCGAACGAATAGAGAAGCTCTTGGAAGACCTCAGCTCTCGATACACCATCGTAATCGTTACTCACAGTATAGGTCAAGCGCTCAGGATATCAGATTACCTCGGTTTCATGTACAAAGGCGAGTTGGTAGAATTTGGTGAAACTTCGCAGGTTTCGGAAGATCCAAGACATGAACTCACCCAGCTGTTTCTAACAGGTAGAATAGGTTGAGAGGTGATAATTTGACGGACAGGACGAGACACTTCGAAATGGCCTTGAAAGCCCTACAAGACAAGATCAAGGAGTATCTCCAGGACATACTCCTGGTGATCGGCAAGACGATGAACGCCCTGAAAACAGGCGAAGAGCAGATCATACGCGAGGTCGAGGATTTTGACGATGTAGTCGATGAGACCCACAGACAGATCGAAGCAGATTGTTTTGACATCATAACGCGGTTTCATCCGCTAGCTGAAGACTTGAGAACAGTAGTAACAGCGATGAAGTTGTCTTCTGATCTGGAAAGAATAGCTGACATGTGTGTCAACATAGCACAATCAGCGAGGCATATCTCCAGAAATCTCACGGGGTTTGTCTTAGAAGATATCTTCGAAAAGATGCTCAACACGGTAATAGGTATGCTCCAAGGGATAGTTGAAGCCTATCTGCAGATGGACACAAACCAGGCATTGGAGATATGGAAACGGGATGACGTTGTCGATGATCTCTATCTTCTTGGGCGTGAGAAACTTCTGGAAATGGCGGCGAGGGAGAAAAACATAACGAGGGCAAGAATTCTGCTAGAAGAAGCGTTTATTCTGAGGTACTTCGAGCGTATCGCCGACCATGTGACCAACATAGCTGAGGAGATTTATTACATGAAAACAGGGAAAGACGTGAAGAAGTTGCTCAGGCCCAGCGATTCCTGAAATGCCCATTTCCCCGCTTTTAAAGGCGGGGATTTTTTATTTGAAATTCTAGGGTGTCTCAAAAATCAGTGACGACCAACCATATCAGCGACCTTTCTGGGAGGGTGAGTGTTCAGGACATTGAACATAACAGGGGGAGAAAGCGGTGAATCCCTCACGCTCACACAGCTCGCACTCGCTTTTTCCCTCGTTCTCATCCACAAAACGACCCACACGAAGATTCAGCGTCCTGCTTCAGCTTCGCTCTCATCCGCATCCGTGCGGCCTCGAGGTCGTTTCGTTTGGATGCTCACTCGGCGCTCGTGAGGC
>QNAP01000016.1 GCA_003641795.1 Thermotogae bacterium
ACATGGATGTAGCTCGGTGCCCGTTTGTACGAGTGCTCGCTTCGGCGCTACGCAAGACAAGCATTCTGCAATGTGAAAACCTCTGTCTCTTCACATGAATCGCTTAATAGGATCCCACACGGTCACACAGCCTCACAAGCGCCGGGTGAGCGTCCATTCCATGTTATGGGGAAGCTCTGAACTTCCTATAATCAAAAAGCCCATCCTATGGAAAGCCCGACCGTCATACCCCCAGGTATCTTTCCAGAAGTCTTTTCTGGGAGGAGTGCTTCCACGTCCTGACTCAGATCGATCCAGCCCGACGGGAAGGAAAGCTGATATCCCACAGCAGGTGAGAGTACGAGCCCTCCTATACGTACTCTAAACCCAGCGTGCATCTCAACAAATGGTATCAAAAAAGCTGCGCTCACCATATCCTCAACGTAGTTGATGGTATCTACTCCCACAGATCCGCCGAAGAGGAAACCCGCATACCTGCCTCTGATCGCCGTGTACCTATCGAATCCCACAGATCCTCCCATCGCGAGAAAACTCTTATCTGCATAAAACCATCTACCTTCCACAACACCCAATCTCATGCTCGCGTTGATGCCCGTGCCGAAATAATCCGTGGCGTGGAACGCGAGTTTTACAAGCCAGTACTCAGTGGCATAAAACTCTGCGTCTGCACCGTAATTACCCAATTCGCTACCCTGATTGTGAAGAATCCCGAATGAAAATATACCCCAGCCACCCGTTTCTCTGGGAAGTTCCTTCACCATCACGTTGCCTGTCAGGTCGAATTTTGGCCATTCGAGAACCTTGAGGATAGCCGTGTGATCTGAAACTCTTTCCACGACAGCTATACCGTCTGTATTTTCATAAGTATCGCCTGCGATCTCTGTGAGTTTGAGAAAGGTGAAGTAAGCTCCCACAACAACACCGTCGAGCCTTCCCTTGTTTATCACCACCGTGTTGTCTTGACGAGCTACCACCAACGCTCTGACCGTCACCAACGTGTGAAGCTCCGAGTAAAGGTTGTAGGCAACCGAATTCACCGCGTACTTTTCCGCCCTATCACGGGCTTCAGCAAAGCTTGTATAAGGTCCCGTGCTAGCATAACCGTTGGATTCGAAGACCTTGGAGATCACGAGCTCTGATGTGTCAACCCGTACCACCTTGAGATCCACTTTCAAATAAAAGGTGAGATCTGAGTAACCGTCATCCCTGGATTTCACCATTAACTTTTGATCCAGTGGATACAACAACACCAAATATTGTGCACCAAGCATCTTGAACTCCTGCTGCGTTTCGGCAGATAAGAATCCTGCCATGCCAAGCTTTGCCTCGTCAAAGACGAGCTTTTCCCTTACAACAACTCTTATCTTTCCCTTAGAAACAGCTGTTTCCGCTACTGAGGCCACGATCTCTTTGGCAATCCTGCCCGGATCCACAGCATGGATCAAGATTACTGGTCGCGTGTCTTCTTTTTGAGCGTAAAGTGGGGCGGAAAACAAGAACGCCAAGATCACGATCAGAATCTTGGAACTCCTAAACACTTTCTTCACCCCCTTAGAGTCTCTTGAAACCAATCGGCTATTAAATCGGCTACACGCTCTCGTTCGACATCGTCAACTACCACGTGACCACTCTCTTCGAGCACGACCACGCGCTTTTCGGCTGAATTTATCCTACCATAGGCTTTCGCAACCGACTCCAAGGGCACTGTTCTATCCTTTTTGGACGCTATGACAAGAGTTGGGGTCCTCACCTTTTCCAAACTCTTCCACGCCATCCTTCTCACGCGCCAAAGCTGGTAAATGGCGGGTATCCAATGCTTAGACCAATATTCGCGTGAGAGGGTCTGAAGATCTGGATCGTCGAATTGTGGAATATCTTCTGGCTTTCTCTCTACATGGTGGACAAAAAATCTGAGTAGCGGCACCAGATTGAACCAGTGGTTGGTGACACCGAAAGCCGGTGCTGCCAGAACGAGAGAATCCACTCCGACCGCCGAAGCAACGATGGTGGCCAAAAGCCCTCCCATGGAAAATCCCACGATACCCATCTTCTTCCACACACTTCTGGTATCGAGCGCCGTATCCAAGGCTCGCCTGATCCAATCTTCAGCCCGCGTTTTCAAGAAATCTTTCGACGTTGTGCCATGTCCGGGAAGTCTCGGAATTTCCACGTTATAGCCCGCTCTGTGAAGACGAGGTGCGAGAAAATGGTAGTCGTGAGGAGACCCGGTGAATCCATGGATCAGAAGGATTCCGAAGTCAGAGTTAGAACGCAAAGAGATGGGTAGTGCCAACGGAACCACTTTGACGTCATAAATCTCGGATATGGACAGTTAGAACACCTCCCAAGCGATTATCTCTGAATATTCTACAATTTCCACGTTTTGGATGTTATAATTTTTACATGCTGAGCATGACGGGATACACCAAGCTGAAGAAGGTCCGAGATTCGTTGGGTGTAGAAGTAGAGCTGAGGTCCCTCAACTCCAAGGGGTTGAACCTTTCCGTTTCCGTTCAACCCGAACTTCACCGGTTGGCATTCGAAGTCCACAGATTTCTCTCCCGAAGATTGCTGCGTGGAAGTGTGAACTGCAAGGTTCGTCTGATCTTTTTGGGTCCATCCTCTTTGGTGAAACCCGACATGAGCTTTGCTGGGGCAGTGATAAGCGGACTGAGAAATGTGAGCGAAGAATTTGGAATACCGGACACGACTACCACGGATACACTGAGCAGGTTCAAAGAGATCTTCGTTGTCGAGATTGAAGAAGAAGAGTGGAACGCACTTTGGTATACAGTAGAGGAAGTGCTGAAAGAAGCTGTGGAGATGCTGAATGAAGAGAGAGGAAAAGAAGGAGAGCGTCTGAGAATTCACATACTGAGCTTACTAAGCGAACTGGAAGGGCTCGTCGAAAATATTGACAACCTCGCTCAGAAGCAGAGAGAAGAAGTAAAGGGACGACTCGAAAAAAGCGTGAAAGAGCTTTTACGAGACTCGAAAGTGCAACCAGACGAAGGTATTCTCGAAACGGAGATCGCGACCGCCGCTTCCAAATGTGACATAGAAGAGGAAATAGTGAGGCTTCGCTTTCACATCGAGCGAGCGCGGGAGCTTGCAACTTTAGAAGAACCTGTAGGAACCAGGTTGGATTTTCTCTGCCAAGAGATGCTACGTGAACTGAACACCATCGCTTCCAAAACCGTGCTCAACGACATCTCACACACCGTTGTCGAATCCAAATGGACGGTTTCACAATTGAGAGAGCAAGTTCAAAACGTTCTGTAGTCTTCAAAAAAAGGGGGAGAGAGCGTGTATGGCTTGATCAACATAGGGTTTGGGAACGTGGTGGTGGGAGATCGCGTGATCGCCATTGTGAACCCTGAATCTTCGCCTTTGAAGAGACTCAAAGAGCAAGCAAAGGATGAGGGGAAACTCATAGACGCAACCTACGGCAGGAAGACCCGTTCCATACTGATCACTGACAGCAATCACATTATCCTCAGCGCCATTCAGCCGGAGACCATCGCCATGAGATTCGTCCAAGCACTCATCGACATCGAAAGTTCGCTACAGCGCGCAAGGACGGGGGGTCAACAGTGAAGGGGATCTTGTACGTAGTCACGGGACCCTCGGGTGTGGGAAAGAGCACGATCATCCGGGAAGTTTTGAAGAGGTTCGACAACCTCGTGTTTTCCGTTTCCTACACCACCAGACCTAAGAGACCGGGGGAAGAGAACGGGACGGATTACTTCTTCGTGGATCAACGCACCTTCATGAAGCTGAAGGATCGGGGTGAGTTCCTGGAATGGGCACAGGTCCACGGTTACTACTACGGCACCTCGAAGTCACAGGTTGAAGGAGCATTAAGACAGGGAAATCACGTACTGCTGGACGTGGACGTGCAAGGTGCCATTAAGATCATGGAGCTTTATCCCGATGCGGTTTTTATCTTCATCGCACCACCTACATTCAGTGATCTCAAAAATCGTCTGATGTTGAGACAAACCGAGTCAGAAAAATCGCTTCAAAGGAGACTCGAAGACGCCAGGTGGGAGCTTTCACAAGCGTACAAGTTCGAATACTTGATAGTCAACAGAGAGCTCACCTCCTCTATCAAGGGGCTCGAATCCATAGTGGTAGCCGAGCAGCTCAAGATAAGCCGCATGCGGGAATTTCTTGGCCAGATAACGCCATGAGAGGTGAAAAAAACGGTGAAGAAAATAAACTTTCTCTTCGGTATACACAACCATCAACCGGTCGGCAATTTCGAGCACATTTTGGAAGAAGCGTATCAAAGGGCCTATAGGCCCTTTTTCGACGTTTTCGAAAATCACAGGGTGAAGATGACAGTCCACTTCAGTGGTTGGCTCTTGGAATGGCTTGCGAGGAATCACCCCGAGTATATCGAGAAGCTGCGAAGTTTTGTACACGAGAGACGATTGGAGATAGCGACAGGTGGATACTACGAGCCCATCATTCCGGTCATTCCCGAAAAGGACCGGATTGAACAGATCGTGAGGTTGTCCCGTTTAATAGAAGAGCTCTTCGATACAGAACCCACAGGTATGTGGCTTGCAGAAAGGGTATGGGAACCATCTGTCACCAAGTCTCTGGCCGAAGCCGGTGTTAAATATGCCGTCGTGGATGATAACCATTTCCGCTGGGCTGGTCTTTTCGACGATGAACTGAACGGCTACTATGTCACTGAAGAAGACGGACGCACACTGAACGTTTTCCCCATCAGCAAGCGTCTCAGATACCTCATACCTTTCGAGCCGCCCGAGGCGACTTTGAATCACTTGCTCCTTCATGCCAGTGTAGAGGGTGGAAACGCACAGGTCATGTTCGACGACGGCGAAAAGTTCGGAGTGTGGCCCCAAACCTATTCTCACGTGTACGAAAAAGGATGGTTGGAAGACTTCTTCCAAGCCATCGAAAACACCGAGTGGGTCAAAACCCTGACCTTTAAAGAGTATCTGGAAAAGTATCCGCCCAAGGGCAGGGTTTACCTGCCCATATCGTCGTACCTCGAAATGACGGAATGGGCGCTCCCCTCCAAAGCCAGAAAGGAATTTGAAGAACTCCTCGAAGAACTCAACAAAAGTGGGGAGTTTGAAAGACTGTCCATGTTCCTGAAAGGCGGAATGTGGAGATCCTTCTTAGCCAAGTACACCGAAAGCAACAACATGCACAAGAAGATGCTAAGAGTAAGTCGCCTTCTGTCGCGGGTTGAAGACCCACCGGAAGAAGCGAAAAAACGATACCTGATGGCCCAAGCCAACGACGCTTATTGGCACGGCGTCTTTGGAGGATTGTATCTACCACATCTTAGAGATGCCGTGTACACAAACTTGGTCAAAGCAGAATCGCTGCTAAATCTCTCCCCTTCGGTGGAGGTGGAGGATCTGGATTGTGATGGGTTCGAGGAAGTTCTGATCTCCTCGAAAAAGTTCAACCTTTACTTCGACCCCCATTATGGAGGGCGCCTCTTCGAATTGGATGTGAAGAAACCATCCATGAATCTACTCAACAACCTAACCCGAAGGTATGAGCCTTACCATGACAAGCTCCAAGAAGCGCTGACGGAAGAGGAGCTCCGTGCCGCTGGAAAAGCCAAAACGATCCACGATGTCGTTTTAACGAGAGAAAAAGGCTTGGAAAACTTGATAGCCTACGATTGGTACGAGCGCTATGCGCTTATAGACCACTTTTTCGGTGAATGGACCACCTTGGAGGGTTTTTCAAAATGCCGGTACCCCGAGCAAGGTGATTTCGTGAACCAACCATACCAATATTCGGTAGATGCAAAAAGGCTTTTGGTGAAGCTTTGGCGCGCCGGACATGTCTGGGTTGGATCCGAATGGATACCCATAAGCGTTGAAAAAGAGATATTCCCTGAAAACGAGAGAATAAGGGTAATCTATACCATCACGAATCTTTGGAACAAACCGATAGACGTGTGGTTTGGCATCGAAAACAACGTGAATCTTCTCGCTCCCGAAAGTCAAGGTAGGTATTACATCGCCGACGGGCGAAACCTTGGCTCACTCAAGAATTTTGGAAGTATTACAGGAAAACAATTTGGAGTCGTGGACGAGTATAGGAAAGTGTGCTTCATCTTCGAAAGTGAACGAGAAATGGAACATTGGTACTTTCCCATTTACACCGTTTCATATTCGGAAGGTGGATTTGAAAAGGTCTATCAAGGATCGAGCTTAACCTCTCATCTAAGGCTCCATCTATCGCCGAAGAAGCCAGTGGAAATTTCCTTCAAGATCGCGCTGGAATTCGTGTGGTGCTGAGAAGGCTCGGAAAAAGGAGGAACAGCCTGGATGATATGGTCTAACCGCTATCAAGATCTTTTTTGCGGTTGATCCCTCCTGTAAGATTTTAGAATTCTGCAAGCGCTCTATGAAGACTTCTTCAAAGTTGGGTTAGAAGGTTCAATACCAAAGGGACTATAACATCACCTGACTTCTGCATTCCGCAAAAGCCAGGTGATGTTATTAATCGCTCGTTGAAACTTTGCGGAAGCATTAGAATTGCATATTATCCGTGTTTCACCGCAGCTTGGGCGGCGGCAAGCCTCGCAACAGGTACACGATACGGCGAACAGCTCACGTAATCCAAACCCACGATATGGCAGAACTCGATGGACGAAGGTTCGCCTCCATGCTCACCACAGATACCCACCTTGAGATCAGGTCTCGAGGCCCTTCCTTTCTTCGTTCCCATTTCAACGAGCTGTCCGACACCCGTTCTGTCGAGTATCCTGAAGGGATCGACCTCGAGGATCTTCTTGTCAATGTACTCTTTCAAGAACTTGCCCGCATCGTCGCGGCTGAACCCGAAAGTCATCTGCGTCAAGTCGTTGGTACCGAAGGAGAAGAACTCCGCCTCCTTGGCGATCTCGTCGGCGGTAACCGCAGCTCTCGGTACTTCGATCATCGTACCGACCTTGTACTCTAACCGAACTCCATGTTCTTCGAAGAGGCTTTTTATCGTTTCTTCAATGAACTTCTTGAGATATTTGATCTCATTGACGTGCCCCACCAGAGGTATCATGATCTCTGGGATGACTTCGATTCCTTCTTCTTTCTTCAACTCGACGGCCGCCTCCATGATTGCTCTGGTCTGCATCACAGCGATCTCCGGATAGGTTATCGCCAATCGACAGCCTCTGTGTCCGAGCATCGGGTTGAATTCTTTCAGTTCTTCGACGATGGCTTTCAACTCTTTCAGATCGATACCCATCTGTTCCGCCACTTCCTCCAACTGCCAATCTTCCTGGGGCAAGAATTCGTGAAGCGGTGGATCGAGGAGCCTGATGGTCACCGGATATCCTTTCATCGCGCGGAAGAGGCCTTTGAAGTCTTCTTTCTGCATGGGAAGAAGCTGATCAAGGGCGGCTTGCCGCTGTTCCTTGGTTTTGGAAACGATCATCCGTCGCACGATGGGGATTCTGTCCTTTTCGAAAAACATGTGCTCGGTTCTGCACAAACCTATTCCTTCGGCTCCGAAATTCCTCGCTACTTCCGCGTCCCGCGGAATATCCGCGTTTGCTCTGACACCGAGTTTTCGAATTTCATCCGCCCATTCAAGGAGCGTAGCGATGGGACCTTCCAATCCCTTCGGTACTTTAGTGGGCACCTTTCCAAGCATCACTTCTCCAGTGGAACCGTCTATGGAAATCCAGTCTCCTCTCTTGACCACAACGTCGCCTACTTTGAAGCTGTTATCCGCTATACTTATTTCCTCGCATCCCACAACGCAAGGTTTACCCATCCCTCTTGCCACAACAGCAGCGTGAGAAGTCATGCCTCCGCGCGCAGTGAGGATACCTTGTGCTGCTGCCATACCTCCGATGTCTTCGGGAGAGGTTTCAGGTCTAACCAAAAGCACCGGCCCCTCAGCGGCCGCTTCCTCGGCCTCTTTGGAATCGAAGAAAACTCTCCCTGTGGCTGCACCCGGAGAAGCTGGAAGCCCCTTGCCTATAATCGCGGCCTTGGCTCTCTCTTCCGGATCAAAAGTGGGGTGCAGTAGTTGTTCCACTTGATCGGGGGTCACTCGCATAACAGCTTCTTCCTTCGTGATGATTCCTTCGTTGTACATGTCCACTGCTATCTTGACGGCCGCTTGAGCTGTTCGTTTACCTGTTCTGGTTTGGAGAAGGAAGAGCTTTCCTCGCTCTATAGTGAACTCCACATCTTGCATGTCTTTGTAGTGTTTCTCAAGGGTTTCAAAGACCCGAACGAGTTGATCGTACACTTCCGGCATCCGATTCTTCAACTCACTCAAAGGAAGCGGTGTCCTGATACCGGCGACGACGTCTTCTCCCTGGGCGTTGGGAAGGAATTCACCGTAGTATTTCTTCTCTCCAGTGGATGGATTCCTTGTGAAAGCGACACCCGTTCCACTATCTTCACCCATGTTACCAAAGACCATCGCCACCACGTTCACTGCTGTCCCCAGGAGCTCTCCTTCCTTTATACCGTGGATCTCCCTGTATTTGATGGCGCGTTCATTCATCCAGCTTCCAAAGACCGCGTCTATGGCCTTCCAAAGTTGATCCCATGGGTCCTGGGGAAACTCCTTTCCGTACCTTTTGTAGATCTCCTTGTACCCGCTAACAACTCCCTTCAAATCATCCACGTCAAGCTCGGTATCCAGCTTAACTCCTTTCATTTTCTTCTGCTCTTCCAGCACTTTTTCGAATTCTTCATGCGGAATCTTCAAGACAACGTCTCCGAACATCTGGATGAACCTTCGGTACGCGTCGTAGGCGAACCTCGGATTGCTAGTCGCTTCTGCCAGTCCTTCAACGGTCACATCGTTGAGACCAAGGTTCAAAATGGTATCCATCATGCCTGGCATCGAGACCGCCGCTCCTGAACGCACCGAAACGAGAAGCGGATTGCTGGGATCTCCAAACTTCTTTCCAGCTGCTTCTTCCAAGCGCCGTACTGCCTGTTCCACCTCTTCTCTAAGTCCTTCAGGATACATTCTGTCGTGTTTGTAATAGTAATCGCACACTTCTGCCGAGATGGTGAATCCAGGCGGCACAGGAACACCTATGTTCGTCATCTCAGCAAGGTTAGCGCCCTTTCCACCGAGTATGTCCTTCATCCGGGCGTTGCCATCTGCTTTGCCGTTTGCAAAGAAGTACACATACTTCTTCGACATGCGAAACACCTCCTCATCGTAGCGTGAATTCGCTCACTATCGTGTCCCCTTCCTGGTGGGTCGTCAATACCATGTGAGATTCTACCCCCAGCCCAATAAATTTCTCGAGTAAACTGCCGGTGTCCACAAAGATCAATCCTCGGTAAGTTTTGGGAATGGAAAGGCGCTCCATCAGATTCGAGAGTGGGATCCCCGCTTCTTCCAGCTTGCTTTTGGTCAGACTCGGCGGTTCGAAGGCTAAAAGAATCTCGGACCGCTCCTCGTCAAAATTGAAGTAAAGTACCTGATCTTCCAGGTGAGCAACCCAGTTACCTGCTTCTACGGCGTATCCTCTCTTTTTCATCATTTCCTCAAACTTCGCCTTTTCGAGAGTGGTGTTCAACCGAACGAGTACCCACGGTTTCACTTCTTGTTGATCTTGTTCTACCGATACCTCAAGCATGCCGGATACCAGCAAATACTTGCCCACATTTTCCAAAAGTTCGCGCGCGAGTTCGTCTTCAGTTTCATTTTTCTCCAGAATTCCCTCCAAAACGGCATTCAGCACATCACCAGGTACCGCAATCGCAAAGACAAGGTCCGGAAGGACCCGCTCTTTTTCGAACACGCTCAACGATGGAGCTTCTTCTACAGCCTTTAGCAAGGCTTTGTCTTCGATGTGAGAAACACCTCGTCCCTTCAGCACGTTCCCCTCCACAGCGAACCAACCATAAGTTTCTGAAGTGTTCTCTTTCTTTCCATAGTACACACCCCAGGCGTTTGACGGAACTCCCTTGAGAACGGTGGCTGGTATCTGGAAGCCCTTCTTCTCGGATGTTGTCGTACCTTCCACTGTGACCACAAGATAATTTCCCGTCGGTTCTGTCATCAACGAAACCTCGAATGCTTCTGCGATCTGAGAAAGAGCTTCCGCCACTTTTTCGGGGTCTTCAAACGGGCCGGCCACGAGGCCGGCTCCGCCATCTGTGACATAAAACGCCATGCCGTGTGAGAGGAACTGGTAGAACCTGTCCAAATCGATGTTCTGTGAATATCTGTAAATCTCGAGTTGTTGCTGGATCATGAGTTCTAATCCGAGATCGGACAGCAAAGTAGAAAAGATAGGCACGCTCTTCAACATGTCATAATTACCGGCATTGTCGTTCAAAAGGAGAACGAAGGAACTGTTCTGTGGCACCAACTCCAAAAGTTCCGTTGAAATCGCAAATCCTGTGATCACGAGAACCGACAGAATCAACAGCAAAAGCCTTTCTCTCACACGGCTCACCCCTTTCCTTAGGGAACGATTCTCGTTCCCGTTTCACCTCTCAACGCTTCGTGAACTTTCTCCAAGCTCGTGATGATGAACTCCTTGCCCGTTGCTTTGACGTAATCCACACCGGATTCCACTTTAGGTAGCATGCTTCCCTTGTGGAAGTGTCCTTCTTTCATGTACCTTTCGGCTTCCTCCACCGTCATCACGTCGATAGCTTTCTGATCGGGCTTTCCAAAATTGAGGTAGACTTTTTCCACGGCGGTGAGAATGACAAACAGATCGGCATCAAGCACTCGTGCAAGAAGGGAAGAAGCCCTGTCTTTATCTATAACCGCTTCGATTCCTCCAAGAGTCCCGTCTTCCTTTCTGACTACCGGAATACCTCCTCCACCTGCAGCCACAACGATTACGTCGCCCCTCACCAAATCCTCTATCGCCTGTTTTTCGATGACGTCCAACGGTTTTGGTGACGGAACTACACGGCGCCAACCACGTCCAGCGTCTTCCACTACAACCCAGCCCTTCTCCTCACTCAATCGCTTGGCTTCTTCTTCGCTGTAGAACGGTCCCACAGGTTTGGTTGGATTTTCAAATGCTGGATCGTTCTTATCCACCACTATCTGAGTTACCACAGCGCAGACAGGCTTTTTCATCGCTCCGTATCTTTCCATCATAGTGTTGTAAAGCGACTGTACGATCATGTAGCCGAGGCTACCTTGAGTTTGAGCGTCGTTGACGTCGATAGGAAACGGGGGAATGACGTCCTTGGCTATGTCTTGCTGTACCAACAAGTTCCCAACTTGGGGACCGTTCCCATGGGTGATGATGAGATCGTACTCCTCAGCTATGTCCAATAGATGTTTTGCAGTTTCTCGTACGTTCTTGAACATGTTCTCCGCCGTGGGAGATTCTCCCGGCCTGTTAACAGCGTTGCCTCCAACCGCCACAACAGCCAGCTTGGGCATAACAAGCACCTCCTATGTTTTCAACTGAGTGCTATCCCCAGTGCGATCGAATAAAGCTTGGATTCAGCCGTGTCCGCCCGGGAGACGATCACAACCGGCGCACTGGCACCGACCACCACACCGGCTATCTTACCTCCCGCTAAATACACCACTGACTTTCCAAGGAAATTGCCGCTGTGGATGTCGGGCACCACAAGCACATCCGCGTTACCGGCAACTTTCCCCTCAACACGTTTCACCGCCGCAGCGAATTCACTCAAGGCATTGTCGAGTCCGAGAGGTCCATCCACCACACAACCCTTTATTTGACCTCTCCTGTTCATCTGGGCCAAGGCGGCGGCTTCTAAGGTCTCAGGCATGTCTGGATTGACAACTTCCACAGCTGCAATGCACGCCACTTTGGGCTCTTCGATACCAAGCTTTCTGGCTACGGTCACCGCATTCTCTATGATACCCACTTTCTGTTCCAAAGTGGGCCGGATAACCATTCCTCCATCTGAAAGCAGAAGAAGTCGATTCAAGATGGGAGATTCGATAACAGCAACATGACTGAGAAGCCTACCTTTTCTCAGCCCGTAGGAAGGATCTAAAACAGCTTTTAAAAGAGTGGAAGTCTTCACCAATCCTTTCATCAAAACGTGAGCTCTATCTTCACCCACTACCTTCGCTCCTATGTAAGCCGCTTCTTCGCTGTCGGAAGCTTCGATAAATTCGAAACGAAGCCCAATTTTCTCTGCTTCTTTCCGTGACTGAGAGCTTCCTATCAAGATGACGTCCGCTATCCCCTCTTCCTGCACCTTCTTAAGGGCTTTCAAACCCTCCACATCTTCAGCCCCTACCATGGCTATCCTCTTTCGCTCACCTTTTTTGGCAGCTTCAAGGATCTCCGCAAGTCTTGTGAATATAGTCCATCCCCTCCCCTAAAAGTACTCTCGCTTTCTTTAGACATTCTTTCCGCCAAAGATCATACTTTGTAAAATTGTACCACGAGGAAGCTCGCAGTTTCGAAGGTACACCGAGGAAGAGTTCCTCACATAAGAGAACCATTCCTTCTTCCACGCAAGGGCTCAAATTGAGCCTCCTGAGCTTGTAATGGAGCAGTTCGTGGGTTAATACACGCTTCCAAATTCCGCGCAGTTCCAAAAAGTTGCGATTTTGGAGCACCACCACACCGTTCACTACGGCGCCGGCTGCCCAGTTTGGCAAGTTGGTAAGTTTTGAAAACTCTCGAGTATCTTCACAAACCATCACCGGTATGAGCTCACCTGTCTCGAGTCGGGTATCGAAAACTCTTTCCAACCATCGCAACGGCGTGGCAACTTGTGAATCTTCCACATAGATTAACTTCCAGGCACCGATAACGGTTGTGAGAAAAAGCATCGATATCATCAAAAAGCGTTTCATAACCACATTCCCATCGTTCCAATCAAAAGCGCCAGAATCAGGGACCTGAAAACGATGGTCTCTTCCTTCCATCCCTTCAGCTCGAAATGGTGGTGGAGGGGAGACATCAGAAAAACCCTCTTTCCGCGAAGCTTGAAAGAAGCCACTTGGATGATCACACTGAGCGTTTCCAAAACGAAGACAAACCCTGCAAAAACCAGGTAGAGAAGCAGTCCACGTCTGATTGCCGATACGGCGAGGAGAGCACCTAAAGCCAGTGAACCTGTATCTCCCATGAAGAGCTTGGCCGGTTTGGAGTTGTACCAGAGAAATCCCAGAACGCTGGCAATCGTTACCGTAAGGAAAAGATCTGCCCTCAACCCAAATCGCAAAACAGCAAAGAGTTCCATCATCCCCGCCGTTAACACGAAGTTCCAGCCGGCAAGCCCATCCACACCATCGGTGAGATTCACGGCGTTTGAAGCACCCACTATTCCCAGAAGTGATAGGGGATAAGCCCAAAAGCCAAAGTTGAGGGTTCCAAACAACGGAACGAATTGCTCTTTCACGGCTGTAGCTTCCATCATCCACAAAAGGAAAGCCGCTCCGAGGATCTGAAGAACCAGCTTTTGATAGCCTCTAAGACCCGTGGCATGCTTTCTGAGAACGCTCAAGATATCGTCAAGAAATCCAATCGTTCCAAAAACCACAACCGCCAGAATTTCGGAGAGATAATCACCACTCAACGAGAATGGGAGTATCATCAGCATCGGTATTAGCAGAAAGAGAAGGCCACCCGCGGTTGGAGTGCCAGTCTTGTAATTGTGGAGATCAGGTCCTTCTTCTCTAATGTATTGCCCAACTTTGAATCTCCTTAACAATTTGATAAACGGGAGGTACAGAAGCACCGACGCCAACAGCGCCAAAGAAAAGGCTAAGGTCAAGATTCTCAACTCCTCATCAACTCCGCCATGAAAAGGTCAACCACTTCGTCGAGCTTCACACCCCTCGAGGCTTTGAAATAGACCAGATCCTTCGATCGTACTACCTCGAGCAACCTTCTTACAAGCATCTCACCAGAATCGAAGACGCCCAACAACTTATGTCCAGCATTTTCAGCCAATTCGTGCACGTTGGAGTCCGTTGGAAGACCGTACACGAGGACTCCATCAAAGGCCTCCTGTAGCAGCTTCCCCAGCCTCGCGTGGGTACGCTGGCTGTTCCACCCCTGCTCGAGTATAACGCCTACCACAGCGTAGAGCCTTCCATCGGAAATCGCTCGCAAGCACTCAACTGCTACTTCAACGGACTCTACACTGCTGTTGTAAGTATCGTCCACGACGGAGATACCCCCAAAGCGTCGGAGCTGAAAACGTCTTGGAGGAAAAGAAAAGGTTTCGAGCACTTGAAGATCCGGATTCAACCCCATCATTCTCACAACCGCAATGGCGGCCGTGAGATTTTCCAACATTCCACCGTGCCAAACAGCTGGCACTTCCGCTTGGACAACAGAACCGAAGATACGGACCTTAAACGCAGTAGCGTAACCCTTCCACTCTCGTTCCATCAATTCCACGTCTCCACCAGGTCCGAAGGTAACGTCGGTCTGCTCGACGTACTTCTTTAGACTGGTGTGCATCAGAGATCGGCGAGCCTTTCGCAAGAGACTCAACTTCTCTTCCAGCAATGCCTCCTTGGATGGAAAGTTCCCCACGTGAGCGGACCCTACCCTCAACACGATCCCAATATCTGGCTCTGTAACACTGCAGAGCTTATCCATATCGCCCGGCTGCGAGACGCCAAACTCGAGTACCGCGATCTCCTCACCCCTGTACTGATTCAATATGGAAAGCGGAACCCCAACATCGGTGTTGTAATTTGCACGAGTTTTGAAAGCCCGCTTTCCAGAAGCCTCCAGGAATCTTGAGATCAACTCCTTAGTGGTAGTCTTTCCATTAGAC